>DYJU01000042.1 GCA_020722985.1 Candidatus Methylomirabilis sp. | reverse complement strand
AAAAATAAAAAAGGAGATTATTCTGGGAAGGAAGACGATATATGGTAATAGAAACTTCTGATTTAGAATTTAAAGATATTAAACAAAAATTAGATGGGATAAAAGAAAACTTTTATATGTTTCAAAAACAAGTTATCGTTAATTATCTGCACGTGTTTACAAAAGAAAAATATATTTTAGATTATGATGGCAGAATTTATATGCTTAAAGAAAAAACGCAGACATATACAAGGATTGCTAAATTATTACCAATTTATAGGGCATTATTTTCAAAAATTTTAAAATCAAATCCGATATTTTCAATAGACCCTAACAGGGCAAACTGGGATGAGGAAAACGGCGTTGATGTTGCAGAAGCGTTAATTGAGAATTTATATAACGATATTAAAAGATATTTATTACCTAAAATGGCAATGTGGTTTATAATATCTGGCAATTGGTTTGCAAAACCTATATATAAAAACGATATTGGGGAGGATATTATTTACGAAAAAGGCAAAGGGAAACTGGGAGATATTGTTATCAAAAACATAAACCCGTTAAATATTTATTTTCAGAATAATACAGAATATTCAAATATATCGGAATGTCCATATGTTTTTGAAACGGTATTCGTTGATAGGGAGTTTGCAGAAAAAGAATACGGGATAGAACAGGGCGAAGCGTCTGTAGATAATGATTTAAGAACTAAACTTATTTTAACAGGCGATGTATACGACCCATTTTATACAATTGATACAAATAAATATTGTGAATTAACAATATTCACTGAAAAGAAAAATTTTAGATTTAAAAACGGAAGGTTTTATTTATTATCTGACAAAAGAATATTGCAAAAAAGAGATAACCCGTTCCCGGACGAAATTGGACATCCGTATGCACAGAGCAAATTTTTTGAAAAAGGGACAACACTCGGAGAAACATCTTTGACATTTTCTACCGTTTTGGATAGAAACTTAAATCTTTCACAAGGACAATTATATGAGCATAGCAAAAAACTTGCAAATCCGATATTGTCATTGCCGATGCGGAGTATGATAAAAAAAGAAGATATTGCAATGCCACAAACAAAAATTATAAGAGTTGATGGCAGAGATGGCGAAGTAAGATATGTTCAACCTGCCGAATTCCCCCAATATTTTCATATAAATATGCAAGAAATGAAAGAGGACCTAAACGATATGAATGCTATCCACGACCCAACTAAAGCAAGAAGACCTTCTGGAGTTCGTTCTGCACTTATGCTTGCATATTTGGCTGAACAGGACGATATGCAACATGCACCTACGATTGACCATTTTTTTGCAGGGCTTGAAATTTTAGGCAAAAAATATTTGGAAATGAAAAAAGAATATTTTGGGAGTATAGAAAAAGATTTGAAATTATTTGGAAGTTCTAATATTGCTTATACAAAATTCAGTGGAGATAAATTGAAAGGGAATACAAATATTAAAGTTTTTGTTTCAACTGGTTTACCATTAAATAAAGTGGCAAGACAGCAGGTTTTGATGGAATTAACACAAGGCGGAATAATACCACCAAATTTAACAAGGCGATTGCTTGGACTTGGAGAATTAGAACCTATTTTTAAATTAAATATGAGGGATAAAATTAAACAATTGATGGAAATAGAAAAAATTAAAAAAGGAGAAGATGTCAAAGTCAACGTCCAGGATAATCATATTGAACATATTGCCACACTTGTTGAATTTTCAAAGGGCAATGATTTTGATGATTGGGATGAAAGCATAAAAGAAAAATATTGGCAACACGCTTCTTTGCATATATCTGCAACAATAGATATTTTTGATAAAACACCATTGATGGCTTATTATATTTTAAATTCGCAATTTTTAGAACCAGAAGTAAAAATGTTTATTGAAGCAGAAATAAGAAAAACCGCTATTGAAAGAGAGAAGAAAATGCAAAGCACAATGCAACAACCAAACATTGCAATGCAAAGTAATATGCAACCGATGCCAGAACAACAAACAGAACAGCAAGAAACAACCGCACCACAAGAGATTTAAAACTTGACAAAATATTTATTATGTGTTATAATTTTAAAAAAATGAAAGGAGAGAAAAAATGAGTGAAAAAAAGCAGGAACAAGAGATTGAGAACCAGGAAGAAGTTAACGAAACTGAAGTTAACGAAGAAAAATCGGAAAGCGAAAAAGAAGTTGAACCAGAAATTCCAGATTTTTCTAATGGATTTGATTATTCGGACGTTTTAGAAGATAATGACCTGGTAAGCGTTAATGGGCAAAAAATAAAGTGGGCTGATATAAAAAGTAAATTTAATAATATGTCAACCGAAAAGAAGGCGGAAATAGTAGAAGAAAATCCACAGATAAAGAAAGAAATTGAAAAAGTGGCTGAAAAACAAGCGCAGGAACAAGAAGAAACCAATGAAAACAATTTAACTGAAGAACAAAAAGTTTTAGTTAAATTGTTAGAAAGAGAATATGTGCGTGAATGGAATGGAATTAAAGATAAATATCCGCTTGTAGATTTTGATGATGTTATTGCAAAATTGCAAACACAAGAACAAAAAGACCCATCGCAGGTTGAAATAGTAGCAAAAAAATTGCAATCTTACTTTGATAAAAAGTTAGAACTAAAAGAAAAAACAAAACTTGAAGGTAAAAAGAAAGCAGAGGAAACGAACTTCAATATAGGCGAAAGCCCAAGCCCAAGCCCAAAAGGTGAGGAGGAAGTTCCAGACATAGAAGACACTTCTGCTTTTGTAAATTCAGTGAAAAATTTTTTTAGAAAAAAATAACAGGGAAAATTAAATTTAAAAGAGGTTGAACAATGATACAGTTTTCTGATTTAGAAGGTCTGTTAAAAACGAAATATGCAAAAATAGTGAATGATAATGTTGTAAAAAAAGTGATGTTGTTAAATCAAATAGATGCAAGCAATCTTGATGTGGTAAAAGGTAGCAGAGAAATAAAGCACGCAGTGAGATTAACAAGAAATAACAGTGTTGGTTTTGGACAGATGGGGGTATCTACAAGTCCGGCGATTTTGCCAACTGCAAAGGCAAGCCAGGTAAAACAGGCACAATCTCTTGTCAAATCTATTTATGGAAATTTAGAACTGGATGGGGCAATAGTTAGGGCGACGATGTCCGACGAAGGCGCTTTTGCAAAGGCAACCCAAAGCGAAATGGCTGAACTTGTTGATAGTATGAGAATTGAATTAAACAGGGTTGCTTATGGTGATGGTTCTGGTAAACTTGGCGTTGTTTCATCTGTATCCGGTGCGCCTAATAATACTGTTGTTTTAACCAATACATTTGCTGAACAATTGCCAAATATTGAATATTTTGACGAAGGGCAAGTGCTTGATTTTTGGGATGAAACAGGACCTACAAAAGTTGCAACTCTTACAATTCAAAGCATAGACCAAGCAAATATAACGCTCACTATGACGACGGACCCGGTTGTGGCAGGAGTAACCGCTGGTGATACAATTTATCTTGCTAATTCACGAAATATTGAACCGACTGGATTATTGGCTATGGCTGATGACGGAGCATACGTTGCGAATTTGCACGGTATTTCAAACACAAGTTATCACAGATGGAATGGAATTGTTGATGAAGGAACGACCGCTTTAAGGGCATTGACAGAAACAATGCTAAATGATTTTATTGTAAAACTTGAAAGGGCTTCCGATAAACTAATCTTTATTACAACGGAAGCGATAAGAAACAAAATTGCACGTTTAATAAAATCCAACGGCAGTTCCTTTATTCAGATGAAAATAGAAGAATTAAAAGGTGGGTTTAAAGGAATAAGTTACAATGGGTATATAATATATGCCGATATGTATGCAAGAAACAATACTCTTTTTGGATTTGCTCCACAATTTCTTAAAATACATCAATTAGAAGGGAATGGCAAATTCAATGGGATAAAGTTTGATGATGTTGGTGGCGTTTTGCATCAGACCAAAGGCGAGGACAGTTATTATGCAAAAGCAGTAGGCGATATTGAATTTACTTGCGTTCGTAGAAATGCTTTTGGCAGAATATCTGATATAGATGCTTCGTTATAAAGACGATGAGGAACTGGCGGGGTAAAACCCCGCCAGTTTTAAAAAATGGGAATTGAAATCGGAAATGACGGTGTTCAAAGAATTTTAGACGAAGTTGATAATAGCAATAAAAGACTGGATGAAAGTAATACCAGAAGTTTGCATAATGACATTAGCAGTGCGAATAAAGATTTTATTAAACGAAAATTTTATGGTCAAAAAATATTTAGCGTTAATGGTTTTAAAAAAGAAAAGTTTAATTGGTATGGATTTTGGGTTAATTTAAGAAGAAGTTATAGGGTGGCGGAATTTGTTTATGAAATATATTGCAAGATAAGGAGATTTTTTAAATGACAATAGGAGAAATAAAACAGGCAATCAGACAGAGATGCAGATTTGACCCAAGATTGACAGATGACTATATTTTAAATTATATTAAACAAGGGCTGGCAAAGTTTTCGTTAAGAAATAAAGTTTTGGATGTTGTTTTTACAATAGATATGACGAATTATTCATCTGATACTGTCGTCTTTAATTTGCCCAAAAATTATGTTGCTATAAAAAGAATTGAAGTTGGCACTGTAAACGATTTTAATTCAAACTTACAAATAGTTCTGGATAGCGGAAAAGATTATGAAATAATTGTCGGTGTTAGAAATCAGAATACTGGTATAATGGAAGATCCGCAATTGAGAATTTATTATCCATTGCAAGCAGGTTATTTAATAAAAGTATATTATTCAGGATATATTGACACTGTTTTTGACGATATATGGAATATAAATGGCGGATATGTTGACAATGCAATTTTAGAATTAGCAATTCAACCATTGATAGAATATGTTGCTTATCAGCACAAAAAAAACTATTTGAAAGACCAGTTTAGTAGTATTGACCATCAAGAGTTAGAGAATATTGAGTGGGATTTGTGCAGAATATTCAATGAAAAAGTAGAATTTGTTTAAAAAAATTTAAAGGAGGGTTGCAATTATGGTAAAAAAGAATACAGGAGAGTTAAAAGAAAATTTAGTTCAGAATGAAACCGAACAAGAAAAACCGCAGAATAAACCGAAGATGATTGTTTTTGAAGGCGATGCTTCATCTCCGATTTATGAGGTTGTATCTGAAAAGATGGATTTGCCAGTTAGAATTTGCGGGAAATCTATCTTATTAAAAAAAGGCGAAAAAGTGTTAATGTCAAAGTCTTGTTCGGTTCCTCTTGGGAGATATTTAAGTGCTGGAGTGAAAATTACTGTAAAATATAACAAATAAATGCGGTTAAATTTTGATGAAGAAACAGGAAAACTACAAGCAGAATTATCTGCAAATCAATTTGATTTTGCTGGGGGGTTGAACGAAACTAATAATTTAGCCCCAAACCAATCTCCTAACTGTCTTAACGTCTATGCTGATGATGATGGGACGTTAAAAATGCGACCATTCACAAAAGTAAAAAAATGGAATTTGGGATTTGCTCCTAAAAGAGGATTTTCTTACGTAGATAGGCAAAATGAAGAAATTGCTATTTTAACCGATAATTCAAAAGTCTATTATTCAAATAATTTAACAGATTGGAATACGGTTCCGAATTCCGCCGGGACAGGGGATTTAACTTTAAATAATTTATACGAAACTCGTTTTACATCATATAAAAACAATCTTTGGGGAACGAATGGATATGACGATATTTGGTATTGGGATGGCGGTGCAACTTCTACCAGTTTATCTTGGTTTGCTTCTGGTGAGAAGCCAAGATATTTAGTAAATCATTTAGATAGATTATTTTTTGCAAATAATCCACTCAATCCTGATTATTTATACTTTTCAGATGTAGGCGGAAATTCGTTAGACCCTTTGAATTTTATAGCGGTTAGAAGTAAGCATAGTGGGCATATAACTGGATTATCGGTTTGCACAAGAGGACTTATCATCTTCAAAAATGATAGCATTTTTCTTTTAACTGGATATAGCCCAGAAACATTTTCTTTAAATTTAATAAGTGAGAATATTGGTTGTGTTAATAGTAATAGCATCCAGGAATATTTGGGGAGTGTTTATTTTTTAGGAAGTGATGGATTTTATAAAACAGACGGCATTCAAGTTCAAAAAATGCCAGATTTTATTCCAAAAACTTTAAACGAAATATCACAAGTGTATAAATGGGATTTAAAAGAATTTTATTTAAAAGATAGCGGATGGGAGAGATATTCTGACACATCACCGACAGATGAGGTTTATTTTATACCAAATGAAGAAAACGACCCAGAAACTACTATTTATCAGAAAAATGTGTTATATAATGAAATGGAAGGGACGAGTGATTTATGGACAAAGACTGATAGTATTTCCGATTTAAAGTTTTGGAACAGCACAGACCAAAATGCTTTGCTTATAAATCCGCAATGGCTAAAAATAACAAGCGATATAGATCCGTCGAGAGTTGATTGGTTAGGTTTTAAAGCGAAAAAAAACTGGCAAATTTTTGACAGACCCGATGATGAGTTTTATGCCCATATGAAAGTTTATTTAATTAGCAAAGAGACGGGCGATAATCAAAGATTTGATTTATTTACAATGGATATTAGAAAAAGCAATTATGGCGGTCATTTGCAGCAAATTAATTTAGCAACGTTGGGCTTAACAAATGCTAAATATAAATATAAAAAATTTGATTTAGTTATTGAAATTTGGAATAAAGAAGGTATGTATAGGGTTGGCAGTTTGATACATGATTATTATAAATGGTATAATTCACAACTTATTTCTTCTGCAACAATTGAAAATTTTTTCATTCCAAATGGCTCGGCAATATTAAATAATATGTCATTTAATTTTTATTTATATGATTATTGGGGAGAAGAAAATGTTATTTTAGCATTTGAAACAATTGGGACGAGAGGAATGTTTAATACATTAAGATATTATAGTTTACCCATAAATGTGCAACCAAATAGATGGGGGGTTATTGATTATAATTATTTGGAATATGAAGGTTATGGGACAAAAGAAGTTCGTTTGAGTTTTTTTAACGGGACAACTTGGAGTGCTTGGTCAAGTCCTGTGACGGCAGGCAGTAATATACAAAGTTATGACCCATATTATGACCCGGGAACAAAAAAAACTACAACAAAACAAATTAAAATTTATATATATGCTAGTGCAGGAGCGTCGCCTCAAAAAAACCCGTTTAGATTTAATGGCGTTTATTTATCCTGGTATGAAACGGCAATGGATATTCCTATGCCAGATTTTAATATATCAAGTATAATATGGAAAAATAGATATTTGATGGCATATTGCAAAACTGGCGAAGGAGGAAATAATTTTGCAATTGTGATGGACGAATTGTATAAAACACCACGATATTTCAAATGGTATTTTGATAGACAAATTACAACCTTTTTATATTTTACAAATAAAATTTATCCCTGTATTAAATATGGCAATTATTATAATTTATACGAATTTACCGAAGATGCAAACGAAATAGGAACTACTACCGGGACAATAGTGCATTATTATGATATTTATTATTGGACGAAAGAATTTGATTTTGAATATAATGGCATAAGAAAAGATTTTGACAGTGCAAATTTTATTATAAAAAATTATCCTAATGACAATTCAGAGGATAATTTAAAATGTGAAATCTGGATAGATAAAAAATATAATGGGGATATAGATTTTTGGTTAAGAAAAGATGCATCTGCTGGTGAATATTTTTCAACGAAACATACGGCATTGTTAAAACATTCGCAAGTATTAAATTCAGTGAATGTTTCTTTACAAAAACCAGAAGGTTATTTGGGGGCTGGCTATAATTATGATGAATGGACCAAAAATATTGTGCCGTTTGGTTTTGGAAATAAATTGCAATTTAGATTTTTTTGGGGTAGAATATGGGAGGACGGACATGTTTTAGTATATGTAGCAAACCCCTGTTGTCCATCTAAAAAAACGATAGAAATGATAAGTATCGATATGTATTTAAACAAAGATGTTTTTTATGAACCCAAAGCAAATCTTTATGAAGGAGAGTTATAATGGATATAAAATTTACGGGAGACCCGAAGACAGATTTTGCATTGAAGGAAATAAAAGAAAAAGCGCAGGGGAGAAATTTTCTTATTAAAAATGGTGTTCCGTCTAATTCAGAAGGCGGTATAGGTAATATATGGATTGTAAATGATAGCGGTTCATATTATTTATATGTTAAAGTAGCAAACAACGTATGGAAAAAAACTGCTTTAACTTAAGGAGGTAATGACAATGTATGAAAATTTATTACAAGATTTAGAAAGATTATATAAACCAGTAAGAGAAAGCACAAGAGGGGAAATCACAAGGCAGGCGGATATAGCCAAAACGAGGGCATTAGAGAATTTTGCAAAGCAAGGATTATATCAATCTGGGGCAGCAGCATCGCAAATTGCAAATACTATTGAAGAACAGAAACAAAGGGCATTGGGGAGTTTAGAAAGCAGTATTGCCCAAAACGAAGCAGCAGGATTGCAGAATTTGTATCAAATGGCAATGCAACAAGCATTCCAAAAAGAAATGGCACAAAAAGCAAGAGAACAAGAAATAGGAGATTATTTAAGAGATACGTTTATGAATTTGGTTGGCGGAGTTGCAACCCCTGTATTAACTGCCTTAGGTAAGCAAATAGGATATAAATTAGCACCTGATTACTATAAAGCGGTATTGGAAAATTTAAAAAATAAGTCGCATTACAGCGGGAGAGGAACGAGAGGGCAATATGATTATGATAATGAAGAGGAGGAATGGTAAAATGGCTAATACGGGAGCATTTAGTGAAGTTGCGAGTTATGCTGGGCAAGCAGCGTTACAAGGTTTGAAAGCAAAAGAAACAGAAAAACTTAATGAGTTAAATACTTTATTAAATAAAATTGAAGATGTTGCAAATAAAGGATACTTGTCTCCTTATGCGGACGAGTTTTATCCAGAAATTAGAGGGATGACATATAAAGACAAATTAAAAGTTATAAATGATACGGTTGCCAATATAGGCAATAAAAATATTCAAGACATTGTAAGGGAAATGGGGTATTGGGGATTAGAGAAAGTAACACCTATTATTCCATATTTAGGCAGAACGGCAAGTGCGGGAAATTTTAAAATACCAGACTGGTATAACGATAGATATTTAAAAGTATATAATGTATTTCAAATTCCAACAAAAATTTTAAGTGATAAAAAAATATCAACGGATAAAATAAATGAAATTAAAAATTATTCCGCATATAAAAATGCTTCAAGATTGCCGGGCGCTGATTTAGACGTAGCGACAAGAGTAGATAATTTAATTTTATTATATGGTAAAAGACCTGATTTATGGAGGAATTTAGCCCAAGAATATGACCCTATGTATGATACTTTTTTTATCAAAAAAGAAAAAGAAGCAGAACAAGACTATTTGACCGGGCGAATAAATGAGCAAGACTTTGAAGACAAAATGGCACAGATATACTCTGCAAAACTTTTATTAAAAGATTTAGGACGTTCCGATTTTTTAAGAGAAGCCAAAGAAGGCGGATTAGGTCCATTGGGTGGCACTAAATTATTAGAAACTCCAGCAAAATATTCAAATTTGCCCGAAGACCAAGTAAAGAAAATTACCGATAAAATATATTTTACATATACGGGTAAATTGCCTGAAACATCTAAAGAAAGAACCCCGATAGGTAAGGCAGGCGAAATTGGGAAAGAGGTTGGAGAAAATATTTTGCAAGGAGTTCACCAAACAATGCAACAGATACCGAATTTGCCTCCGCCAACAGTGCCGGAAGAAGAAAAATTAAGAAAAATAAGTCCGTTTTATAATTATAATAATTATTATAATTATTATAATAATGCCTTAAAGAATTTGGGGGGCAAATGATGGAATTAACAAAGGGGGAATTGGCAAATCAACTCCCGAGTTTACAACAAGCCCAGAAAAATATTTATAATGAACAAAATAATATAATAGAACTGCCTAAAGTAAAACAGCAGCAGGAATATATGGAATTGCCCAAAGTTAGTATTCCTCCCATTGCAGAACGCACGGAAGCAGTAAAACAAAAATATAACGAATATTTGCAAGAATTACCAGAACCGACAAGGTTGAATTATGACAAGCAAGGGTTCTGGGATGTAACTTATAAACATTTGCTTATAGGTTTTAAAAACGCAAAAGAACAATTAAAGAATTTAATATTTCCAGAAGAAGGTTCAAAAGAATACGAAAACATACAGGAAATAAATAGAAATTTAAGTGGTATGATTAAGGAAATGAAGGATGCAAAAACGACAGATGACTTTCTTGTAAAAACAGAGCAATATAAAAAATATGTGAAAGATGTTGATAAGTATATTTTTGGTTCATCGTTTATAAGATTTCTAAAAATGACGCCAGAGATAATGGTTTATCCTATAGTAGGAGCTGGATTATTTTTGGCAAGGATTGGACGAGGCATTGATAATGTTTATAGAACAATGAGTGGTAAGCAAACAATGGAAGATTTGAAAAATCAATATGCTTCTGCTTTGGAAGACCCGCTGGGGCTTGCATTTGAAGCAATGGCTTTTACTGGAGTATTAAAAGCAGGCAAGAGTTTTGCGAAGGGAAAAGAAACAAAAACTCCAGAAAAAGTGGGAACAGAAGTTGAAGCCAAGCCTCCCGAAAAACCACTTGCAGAAAAAATTCAAGAAGGCGAAACGGAATTACAACAAATAAAACAACAAATAAAACCAGAAATAAAGCCAGAGGAAAAAATAGTTGCAGAAAATGTTCCGGAAGTTAAGCCAGAAATTAAATTAGAAGAAAAGCCTGTTGCGGAAGAGCAATTGGAAATCCCTTTTGAACAAAAAAAGATAGAACCAGCGGGAGAAGTGAAATTGCCAGAAGGTGAAATGCCTAAAATAGAAACGCCAAAAGAATTAAAACCAGAGACACAAAAAATTGAAGGAATAGAAAAACCACTAAAAGAAATAAAGCCAGAAGCGGAACAAATTAAACCATCAGAAATAAATTGGGAAGAAGTAGCAAAGCCAGATATAGAAATATTAAATCAATTGATAGAAATGCCAAAAGAAACTTTAAAACAAACAAGGAGTTTTGCCCAAAATATATTGGATTTAATCAAGCAAACAGCGCAAATGAAAAAAGAGGGCAAAGTGCCTGCAGATTATTATAGCAAACAAGTGCCTGAAATAATAGATAATTTATGGAATAAATATGATAATTTAAATAAAACTACTGAAGCATTTTTAAATAATATAAAATCCATAAATATGCCAGAAAGCATTGCCAAAAGCGTGCTTGAAAAAATAAATACAATAGAAAGAGCAAAAGAATATATAAGCAATGGGGTAAAGAGGATAATTGATAATAGACAAGATGTAAATGCTTTATATAAGGCAAATATATTAGATGAACCTACAAGGTTAAAAATAAGAGAATTAAATACAAAATTTTATAGCGATTTATTTGCCTTGAATAAAATAAATAAAAATATGCAAATTGAAATCAATAACATAAAAAGAATTGCAGAAGGAGTTAAAAATCAATATACCCCCAAATTACCAGAAGAGGAACTATCAACAGCAACCGACCCTATTGATAAAGCAATGGCTTCAAATATGCTTTTGGAAACAAAAGATTTAGCTCCAGAAATCCGAAATGTAGATATTAAACCGCAAACAGAATTAGGCAGTAATATTTTAAATAGATTAAAAAAAGGAGTATCACTATTTGGAATTTCAAAAATATTAAAATCATCGGACCTGAAGAGTATTGTATATGATAAATTAAAATCCCAGTATGTGCCGATGGCAACGTGGAATAGCATTTATGAATTTACGACAAAGATTGGGCTTGGAGAATTGGCACAAATATTAGACCTTGCAGAAAGAGGAGTGGCAAAAACGGCACATTGGGCAAATACATATATTGAAAAGTTAACAAGTTATGCACAAAAAAAAGGAATTGATTTAGAACAATTTTTTGAAAATTTTGAAGCAGTGAATAAAAAAATAGGGGAAGGCAAATATGACTGGATATTGCAAGCAGTTAAAGAAGGCAAAGTTATTGATATAAAGAAACTTCAACCAGATGAATATTTAGCATATAGAATTAAAAAGTTTACAGAAATTTTTGCTAAAGCAATAGAACTTCCAGACACAAAACAAAGATTAAGATACTTACCTCATATTGTTTTAAAAGAAATAATTGATAAAATTAAAAGGGATAGGTTGAGTTTAACTTCTAAAGAATTAGAAATTTTAAATATGTTTACGGATAGAGTATATAAAACGCCGCACGAATTGCCGAGAACCTTAAATTTACCTCATTTGCAAAATCCATTTTCGGCTTTGGGAGTAATGTCAGCAAGAGTAATAATGAAAGTGTCAAGAGAAGCGCAAAAAACGGTTTACTCCGCAATAAGCAGTGCAATTACTGAAATGGGCGAAAGAGCAAAATTACTTTTAAATGAAGCAAAAGAAGTTGAGAGTGTATTAAAAGATAGAATAGCAAAAGCAAAGGATAGCCCGGAATTATTAAATGATTTGCAAAAACAATGGGCTGAAGTAAGCGATAGGATTGCACGCAATCCCGAGTATAATGTAAAAGGTTTTGAATTTTTGAAACAAACTTTTGAGCAGATACAAGATTTGATTGATGGCAAAGCATTGTCTGAAGATAAAATATTTATGCGTTTATTAACCTCATCCGAGCCGCTAACAAAGGCAATGACTTATTTATATCTTAAATTTTTTGCTGGTAAAAAGTTAAGAGCAAAAGATTTAAAACTTGATTATAAAGGTAATGTGGTTAATATTGTTGGAAAAGTTTTTGAGGAAGGGCAATGGAAAGAACATAAATGGACGGCAGAAGAGGTTTTGGGCAAAAGACCAGCAAGCACTGTTATTATGGGTTTGAAAACGTTGACGACAATTTCTTTAATTGGTAGCAATTTATCAACTGCTTTAATAAATTTTTTACAAAGATTTAATACTTATTCAATCATACCAAAAGGTAAAATATTAAATACAATGGCAAATGATGTTAAGGCGCATTTTACAATATTAGATATTATTTTTAATAAAAATTCTAAATATAGGAAAGAGTTAAGAAGGGCCGGGATTTTTGATGATGTAACGAGATTGTATGAAGGTTTAGAATATAGCAATGAAGGCTTGTTAAAAAAGGTTTCAGACATTTCAATGCTTTTAATGAGGGCTTCAGAATTTTATAACCGGGCGTCAACATACTTTATGTCCAAATATACGGCAGAAGGCGCTGCAAAAAAAATGATTAAAGTATCCAAAAAGCAGGGGATTGAAACAAATATAACACCTATTGAATTACAATTGATGGCAAAAGATGTTTCTGATTTTATAAATTTTAGATATACTCCATTACATAATGAAATGGTTTTTCAGCAAGCGTGGGGGAAGATAGGGTTGCAACTGGGTAGTTTTTCTGTGAAACAGATGCGTATGTTATTAAAAATGGCTGATAACTATAAAACAAATCCCTATGTGGAAAAATATGTTAGACTTTTAAAGTCTAACGGCAATCCGGTAAAGTTTTTTGATAAATTAAACAATGAGGGAAGGTTTGCAGTGGCGAAATGGGTTTTATTAAATGTCGGCATATATTCGGCTGCAAGCATTTTATTTGATTTAAATTTATTTCAACTTGACCCGAGACGGCAAATTATACCACCATTCCCGCCTATTTTAGTTGATAGGGTTATATTGCCAATGATAAATGGATTAGCAGAAATAAATACAGAAAGAGGGATTAAAAATTTATGGAAAGCGACAAGTTCATTTATACCTAACTATGTGCAATTAAAGAGATTTGTAATTGCTGCTCAAGAAGGCGAACCAGAAAAAGCAATATTTTCTCGTGGCGTATTAAACGAAACAAAATTACCACAAATAGCAGGAGAATAAAAAATGGCGAGAGACAGATTTGAAAAACTTATCCTTGCTTTAATGGAAAGATTAGATTTATTGTCAAAAAAGATGGATGATGTTGATAAAAAATTTGATTGTCTTAAAGAAGAAATTGTTAAACAAAAAATAAGGATAACAAAAATTGAAACGTGGGGTGCTGTCCTTGCGTTTATGATTACAAGCGGATTATTGTTTAAAATTTTTATGAGGTAGAACTATGGGAGATTACAAAAAATTCATTGCCGATGATGTTTTGCCAGACGACTTATTTTACTTTGAAAATTTTTCTGTTTTGGATTTTCTGGTTAAATATGATAACTTTTTAAAAGATTATAGGATGCCAAACGGTTTGCTTTTTGATACATATTTGGAGATGAAATGTTTAGAAAATAATATAAATGCAAAAATAATTTTAGTTAAAATGCAATGCGAACAAAGTTTAATTACCAAATATAAGACTGTGCCACAACAGAAAATTTTAAACAAGGCTTTAGGGGTAGGGAAATATGATGACGGGACAACGAACGAAATTTTTACTGGATTTGAAAGACAGATAAATGGGGCGATAAATACTTTTAAAAAGCATTTCAAACAAGCAGAAGTTAACGGAATAAAATCAATAAAAATAAATTATGGGACGGAAGAGATAAAACCGAAAAATTGTTTTACTTATGCAATATATAAATATACCCCACACAAGGCTGGGGCAAAATTATTTTGGCAGGTATGGCGAATGTTTTTCAAGCAGGATTTGGGGATTAAGCGATGTTGAAAAATTTGTTGTTTTTGTCTTTGCTTTTATTTTATAACTTTTTTTTAAATATAAATAATCTATATACGGAAGACGAAAATATTTTTTTAAATGTAATAAAAGAGATTAAAAAAAATATTAAATATTATCCTGCTTTAAAAAAATGCGATATAACGGATAAAACAATCTTGGCATTGATAAAAAAAGAAAGCGGATTTGATAGATTTTCCGTATCTAATAAGGGGGCTTGCGGACTTATGCAAGTCTTGCCTTCAACAGCAAAACTTTATGATAAAAAAATAACATCTGAAGATTTATTTAATTTGAAAATAAATATCTTTATCGGAATTGCCTATCTAAATTATTTAGCCAACGTTTATAATAATAAAAAAGAAATTTTGCAACGGTATTATTGGGGCAATAAAAAACAATTGCATTATTATTATTACTGGGATATAATTAGATTGGAAAATAAAATTAAATAAAGGAGACAAAAATGATTAAAACGAAAGAAGATTGTATTAAATTTGCAAAAGCAATGCAGTCCTGCGATGATTTTTATGTAGAAGGCAAAGACTTTGTCGCTAAACTTGTGCAGTTTGGGACCGGCAATGGCAAGGGATATAACAATATTCCATTTGACCCAAATCACGTTGGAATTTATATCGGCGAAGGGCAGGGCAAAACAATTGAAGCGGATGGGAAGAAAGTTGCATATCATTTAATAGAAGATTATTTTAATAATTTAATAGCAGGCAAAGTCAGGATAGTTGTATTAAGAATAAAAAATATTACCGGCGAACAGATTGAAAAAAAGAAACGGGCAATAAAAAGTCAATTAGGGCAAGAATATAATATGACTGTGAATTTTTGGTTTGGCATATGGGGATTGATTAAAAAAATTCCGGTTATTGGGGGTGGATTAGGATGGATAGCAAGCAAAATTAGAAATCCTGGTTATAAACCGAATAGTCCTAATTGTAGTATTGCAACGGCAAAAGCGAATTTCATTCTGCCGGAGATTGAAAAAGCAGTTGTTAATGCAGACGGCAAGCCACTTGAAAATAGAACGCCAGAAAATTTATTTAATGCGTGCATAAATAGCGGCAAATTTGAAGTTGTATTAGATAGTTTATTATTTTAAAAAAGGGAGGAGGAACAATGGAAGAAAAATTAAAAGAGTTAATAGAAGATATATGCAAATTAAATCATTGCAAACAAAAATACGATGGAGAAAATTGTTATAAATATTGTAGAAATAGAATTATAATAGAAAAAATAAAAAATATTATGAGTAGAGATGATATGGCATTAAATAAAAATCTTTAAATGTGGGCTAATTTCAAACGCTTTCGTTGGTATTCTGGTATAAGTCTTAATAAGTTAAGATTATTTCTGTATATTCCTGATTGCAATTTAGTTTAATTTGCAACTCTATTTTTTTAATTATTTTGCAATTATCATCTACTATTATCCCGTTATGTTTTAATGCGTCAAAAATAAATTTCCCAGAATAATTATCGTAGTCCCTAATTCTATTATCCGCAAAGTGATAAATTATACAAGCATTGATAATGTTGTTTAATGGTAAAAGTTTTTTAACTTCAAATGGCAATTTTTGCTTTGCTTCCAAGATAGCATAGTCATACAGTATCTGTTCTTTACTTCGCTTTGCCCAGTGCATTCTTAACATTTTGTTCAAGGATAGTGGCTTTATATTTAAAATAAAATGCA
>DYJU01000041.1 GCA_020722985.1 Candidatus Methylomirabilis sp. | reverse complement strand
AAAAACTTATGGGTTAAAGAAGGTAGATGGTTTAAATGGCTTGTAGAAAAAGGCTATGAAAAGTAATGCATATAGAAAACATACTTAGTCAGGAGGAGTTATGAAAAAATACTTATGGATGTCTAATGCTATACCGACGGAAGAGCAATTTAATGAATTAAACAAAAGCAATGTAGCAGATAAAGATTTGTCGGAATTATTTAATTGGAAAACATTAGCAATGCAAGACGAGGAATTCGAGAGAATAGTAGAAAGGATAAAATCTGCAAGGTCTTTTCTTCCGGAACATCTTATAAAACTCGCAATAGATTTTGAGGCATATTGTCGTAATAATGGTTTTCAAGTTGTAAACTTCGACATTGATCCTACGTTTCTTGTAATACTCGCAAGATATACGCAAACAGAGTTATTGTATTCTTATTGTCAAATACAGAAAATTATCGATGATAACGGAGTTGATAAAACGATAAAAACAGAATTCAAACACAAAAGGTTTATTGAACTATAAAAAACTTGACAAAAATTTATTTATATATATATTTGTTTTTGTATCCAGCCACAAAACAACTTATATCCTCCGCGGTTCCCGCTTCGTCCATATACCTCCTTCAATCAACACCCCCGCAAACAAATGCGGGGGATTTTTTTTTACTTGACTTTTTTAAAACTTGTGTAATAAGTTGCTTGGAGGAAGTAATCATAAGATGGGCAAAGGTAGATCAATATCGAATAAAGTCAAAGAAGAAATAAAGAAAATGTATGAGTCTGGCGTATCTACTGCGCTTATTGTTTCTTCTATGAAGACAATGCACAATGTAGATGTGTCTGCGAATAGCATCAGACACTGGGGATCTGTTAACAAATGGGTAAGACCAAAGGGAAGTGAGAAAGTAGAAGAGACAATCACGAGTTTACCAGCGTCGATAAAAAGCGAACTTGAAAAACTTGAAAAGACAATCGAAGGTGGTGAATTAGACACAACAGACCTATTGTCGAAAATGGGCAATTTGTTTGACAATGCATATAAAGAACTTTACTCAAGGTTATCTAACAAAAATGTTGCGATGACTCTTGAAATAGATGATTTGATAAAAGTGTTAAAAACATCTTCTGACGCTTTATTGGAATTGAAGAAAGCGAACAAAAAGGCAGGGAATGTTTATATACAATTCAATATAAATTTCGATGATGTGCCGGAAACATTTATTGAAAACCAAGTAGATGACACAAAAAAAGTAATAAAAGAAGTAGAAGATATCTCGCAAAATCCGAAAGAAGACCCCTTTGATAATGCGATTGAGTTTGCAAAAAGCGTGAGGTAGAGAAGATTGAACGAAAATATCGTAAAAATAGATTACACTCCAACACAAACAGCACTTAAATTCCATAAAAGCAAATCGAGAGTAAGATGTTTGTCTGGTGGTTATGGTTCTGGAAAATCTACTGCTGGTTTTATGGAGGTTATCAGGCTTTGTTCTATACCAGAAAACAAAGGAATGTTTTTAAGAAAAACATATCTTGAATTGCAAATGCTTATAAATGAGTTTGAAAGTCTTGTAATTGATAAATTTAATTTAAGAGATTACTACAGATATTTCGATAAAAAACAAAAAATAGAATTATTTGATAGTATTATTTATTTAAGATCTTGCGATGATCCAAATAAATTAAAACAGCTTAACCTTGGCTGGGCATTAATTGATGAGGCAATAGAAGTTGAAAAAGAATATTATGATGAAATACTCAATGGTAGATTAAGACTTCACGACAACACAAAATTAATATTATTAACAAACCCTGATACTCCAGAGCATTGGATTTATCAAGAGTATATTTCTGGTGACCTTGAATTGTTTGAAATGTCAACATTTGAAAACGCTAAAAACCTTCCATCTACTTTTATACAAAAAGCAATGGACATGGAGAAAAAGGATCCAGATTATTTTCAAAAGAATTTTCTTGGCAAATGGTTGACAGCAAAAGGACAAATACTCTGGGGTGTTAAACCATATCAAGAAAAATATGAATTTAATAGCAAAATAAATTCGCATGTGATAATTGGGATAGACTGGGGATACTCACCAGACTACACAGCAGTCGTTTTTATTCAAGCAATATTAAGTGACAAATCAAACTCTGAGCAAATGGCAACAGGAGATATAATAGAAAAATTTATAATATTTGACTATATATATACTCAGTGCAAAATTACAGCAGAAATAAGGCAAGAGATAAGTTCGAGGCTCGCAAATTATGGACTTTTTAAATCAGATGTTATAATATATCCAGACAACGCAGAACCAGACAGAATAAATGAGATGATAATGGATGGCTTTAGGATAGGCAAAACAATAAAAAGAATTGTCAATTTCGAGGGAGTAAAAATGGAGGTTGTTAAAGATGCATATGAGTATGTCAACACAGCGAATGTATATTATTTGCCAAAATTAAAAGATATATCTATAAGCTTAAATTTATTTAGATACAGGAAGAAAGCAGACGGAACATTCTCCGACATACCAGAAAGAAGATATAAGCATATTCCAGATGCAATAAGATATGCTGTTTATAGTTTTTTTAAAGAGCAAGAAATATCTATAAAAAATTCAATTATGCTTGAAACATATATGGCATTGAATAGGGATAATGAAACATATATTGATGAAGACATTAGCGAGGGAAGAAGGATTTTTATTAGATAAAAAATCCAGCAAGAGGTAAAAAGATGGGTTTTTTTGAAAATTTATTTTTAAAGATAATGGACAAAACAATACACAAAAGAGTAGCAATAGAAGAGAACAAATTAAAAGAAAAATATGAATTAAAATCTTATCTTGTTTCACAGGATGCATCAAACTCTCTTGAAAACGCATTAAAAAGGGCATTTGCCGGAGAAGCAGAACCAAGTTTAATAATAAACTATATGGTGTTTGCTTGTTTGTCATACACAACAGAAGAAACAGGAAAAGTCAATTTGCTTGTATATTCAAACGATAAAATAGATGAAAAAAGTGATATATCATTAAAATTACAATATTTAAACCCACTATATTCTTATCAAGGTGAATTTATAGAGCATATTGTTTTGTCACTGTTATACTGGGGTGTTGCATATATACTTAATCTCCCAAACTATTTGTATATAATAAAACCCGGTGACTTGGAAGATGTTGTTAAAGATGCAAACACAGGATTGCCAATAAAATACAAATACAAAGGCAAAACTTATACCGACAAAGACATAATAATTATAAAAAACATAAACAACCCGGATGATCCATCTAAGCCTTATAGCGTATTTGACAGTATAGATGGCATAGCATCTCTAAGCAGTAAAGGTATAAAGTTTTTAAGAAATTTTTTTGAAGAAGGAGGGTTTCTCCCAGGATTTTTCAAAAACACATCGCAAATAGAAAATGTCAGCTTTGGAACGCAATATTCTACAGATGCATTAAGGGAAGACCAGCTGTTTAGGAAAGTCATGCGTAGGGTTAAAGCAGGTCAAGCGGCGTTGTTGCCTCCCAATTATGAATATGTTCCTGCTGGGACAAGCCCAAAAGATGCGACAACCATAGACATAATGAAACATGTAGAGGATATCATATCCGTTGCTTTTAAGGTTCCAAAAAGTATTATTGGAAAAATATCTTCTGGTGGAAGTTTTAGCCTGACAAATGCGGAAAGAAAGATTTTTTATGATTGCGTTATAGATAAATACATAACCAAAATAGAAGGCGCTTTTAATTTGTATTGTAAAAGATTTGTTGATGATAGCATAACAATTAAAAGAGACACGAGCAATTTGTCTTATTTAAAATTATATATGCTTGATTATGCAACGCAAATAGCACAGATAGTTGGTGCAGGGATAATGACGAAAAATGAGGCAAGGAATAGGTTTTTTAATCTTGAACCGAAACCCGGTGGAGATGAACTTACTGGAATTAGCACAAATATTAACACAATTGCGAATGCAGAAGAAGCAGGTAATAGAGGTAATCCAGTAAAAGAAGGTGATGAGAAAAAAAATAAATCAGCAATAAAAAAAACAGATGAGGATGAAATAACTGAACTCGAAAAAATAATACAAGAAAAAATCGAAAAAATACTCGACCCGTTAATAAGAGATCTAATAATAGACTTAAAGGATATCTTTTCTATTGTCGCAGGGACAATACAAGTATCTGAAGAAAACAAAGACAGGCAGAAACAAGATTTTAAAGACAATGAGATACTCATACTGATGTTAATAAATTCTGAATTAATGCAAAATGCTGTTTTGAAATTTGAAAATCTTTTGAAGAAATATTATAAAACAGCAATAAAAAGAGCAGAAAGAATTTTTAGTGAGACATATGAATATGAGAGAGAAGATATACCGGAAGAAGATTATGAAGAGTGGATAAATGCACAAGTAAAAAAATCGTCAAAATATTTTTACGAAAATGACATTATAGCGATAATGCTCGGAGTGATAATGATGTCTGATGGCTCCAAAACTCTTTCGGATATAGTAGAAGACATAAGAAATGCAATAATTGGAGAAACTACTTATAAACCTCGAACTTGGGCTACAACAGAAATGATGAAATCCATAAATGAGCATTTTTATAAAAAAGCAAAAAGAGAAGAGGCATTAGGGAAAAAAGTATTAAAAACATGGAGAAGCATGAGAGATGAAAAAGTGAGAATAGCACACAGGGTAGCAGACAATAATGTCTGGATACCATTGAGCAAAAAATTTATGTTAACGACATCCATAGGGAAAACATATGCGGCAGATAGACCATATGATCCAAGTCTGCCACCGGAATTAATAATAAATTGCAGATGCTTTCTGGTAATAAAGTTGGCAGGGAAGTAAAATTCTGCTTGACAAATAAAAAAAATGTGTAATTAAGTTTAAGCGAGGTAAAAAAATGGATAACATAATTTATAAAGAGATACTTTTCAAAGGCATCGAAGAAAAAGATGAAAATTCAATTATCATAACTGGTTACCCATCGACCCAGGATATTGACAGGGTAAATGACAAGATGTCACCGTTAGCATTTGCCAAGTCATTCAAGACATACATGAATGCAACTGGCTCTATATTTTATAATCATGACTGGGATAACCCGATAGGTAAGATAATAAGTTATTCGGAGCCAACAGATAGTGAGCCACTTGAAATAACAGCAGAAATATACAAAGATGCAGATGAAAAAGTTTTCAACAGGGTTAAACTTGGACTTGTAAAAAGTTTCTCTGTGGCATTTTTTACAACAGAATACAAGAATGAAAAAATTGATGGGAAATCGGTGCAGTTGATAGAAGAAGCAGAATTGCTTGACATATCTATTGTGACTGTTCCTGCAAATCCAAATGCAAATTTTTATATTGTAAAATCATTGTTAAAAACAATGGCAAAAAAAGACATCGAGAATATTATTGACAAAGACAATTCTGATAAACAAAACATAAATCAAGAAGATACAGAAGAAATAATTAATGTTAAAAAATCAGACTGGGACCGCATGATGAAAGCGGTTGAAGGATTGATGTCTGATTTTGAGAGGTTAATTAATAATCTTTCTGTAAAGCAAATTGAAGAATTGGAAAACATTATTAGTAAAATAAAAGGAGCAAAAAATGGAATTTAAAAGCATTTCGGAAGCAATAGACCAAATTGCAATATTACAAAAAAAAGCACAGGATTTTCAAGCATCGGATGAATTAAAAAAGGATATGAAAGAGTCGCTCGATGCTCTTGAAAAATTCGTAGTATCAAGCAACACCCACCAAGAAGCACAATTGGCATCGACATCGAAACAAATACCTACTCTTTCAAATGAAGAATATTTTGACTATTTGATATTAAAGTCGGTTAACGAAAGGATAACAAGAGCAAACCAAGGTATCGAAAAATTTTCACAAAAAGATTTATTGTCTTTTGTTGTAAAAGATAATTTAAAGTTAAAAGCATTAACAACAACAACAACAATGACTGATTGGATACCTACAGAATTTCAAAATAAAGTAATTGATTTAATTACTGCAAATATAGTAGTCATCCCTGATTTCTTACAGAATGTATTCAGATGGTCAAATGGTTCAAACAAGAGAGATTATCCTTATATTGATTGGTATGCTGAAACATTCACTGGCGTAGAAGGGCAAACAATTACAGAAAGCAATCCACAGGATTTAAAATTTAATTTGACAGCAAAACCATTCAAAGGGATGTATAAATGGACAGATGAAACAGATATGTTTACTGTTGTTGAAATGTTGCCTTTGTTAAGGCAGGCTCTTTATCTTGGATTGTCTGCCGCAATTGAAAATTCCTTAATAAATGGTGATACAGCAATAGCACCACCAGATGTTAGAAGTTTCTGGATGGGTTTTAGAAAGATTGCATTGGATGCTTCATTATCTGCTGACCTTTCTACTTTCAATATAACCAATTTTAGAGCATTAAGGCAGAAGTTAGCAAAATGGGGAATTAAACCATCGGATCTTTTAATAGTAGCCGAAGAAAATATTGCTTATTATAATTTTTTGAATGATGCAAACTTTTTAACGATAGATAAAGTTGGTGCGAAGGCAACAGTTTTAACTGGTCAAATTGGTATTTATGATGGAATACCTGTAAAGACATCGTCACTTTATCCATTGACAAACGCAACTGGTCAGGTTGATGCAGTTCCAGCGAATAACACAAAGGGTTCTTTTATAATTATAAATAAAAGACCTTTTGCTGTAGGTTTTTATGGCAATCCTATTGTAGAATGGGATAAAGATATTACTGCTGGAATTAATTATCTTGTTTTAAGACAATATTTTGCGTTTAACAATGTTTATGCGCAAGGTGTAGCAGTAGGATACAATATGGCTTAAAGAAGCATATTGACATAACCGAGCAGGCTTCTGCTCGGTTATCTACATTAAAACGGAGATATATATGTTAAATTATAACGATATAATTAATGTTTCTGAAAAATATCTTGAAATATCAAATTCTGTTGCGCAAGATGTCGATATACTCGAGACATTTACGAAAAACATAATATATCCGTTTTTATGTAATTTTACCGGGAGACAATTCCATCTTGTAATAAATGATGGATATTGCACGGGCACCAATACTTTAAACACAATAGAAATAGCAAATGGATCAAATACAAATGACTTTTATAATGGTTTATATTTGGAGATATTTGCAGGCTTACTTTCTGGAACAAGGAGAAAAATACTTGATTATGATGGTGTGACGCATATTGCAACACTTGATAGCGCATTGTCAGCACTGCCAGATGCATCTTCAAGATATTGTATTTTTGTAGACAGTAATGACACATTTATAGTTTCTGCTAATGTTTTTGTAGACAACGAATTTATCTTCCCTCCAGCGCAGAATACACCAATAAGACAAGTGCTATCACCAAACTATATCACAAATGTTTCTGAAAATGTTTTAAGATTAGATACAGAGCAATATGAACTAGGGCATATATATAACATTAATTATATTTATGGCTTTTTTAATTATTTGAAAGATGTCGAAAGCATTATAGTCATGGTTTTACAAGATTTTTGGAAAAGAAAAGGGAAAAGAGGATTACAAGGGCTTGCATCAAGGACATTAAATCTTGAAGACACGATAGTGGAACAGAACTATTTGAAAGAAATATTTACGACTGCTTATAAACAACAAATAGCAAAATATATAGTGCCATTTGACAAAAGGAGCTGGAGTTAAAATGAAATCTTCAATAGAAATAAAAGATTTCGATACTGGTTTTGTTAGTTTAGATTTAACATTGAATATTCCAGTAGATATCTATCACTTTATACAGACTGTTGAGTCGGGCACAGAAATATCAAACGAAACATTAAAGGAATTTGGTAGACATCTCATTTATATAAGAAAGACGATAATAGAAAAATATATGACAGCAAAAAGACCAAGAGCGGAAACAGGAGAGAATAATTTAAGAAACATTTCAGGTAGAATGAGAAAGTCATTGCAAATAAAAAGGGAGACCAAGAGCCGTAGCGCACCAGAAGAGAATTCTGTTGGGTTGGCTGTATCAAATGTAGCAATAAGTGCAAAGTCAGGAGCAAAATATCCATTCGCACTTGAAACAGGGTGGAGAGGTTATACAAAAAGAAAACATCCAGATTTTGATACGAATGTGTTTGTGCCTCCTTTTTATTATACTTATAATGCATTTTTTAAGGATAATTTCGAGATATTAACAAAAAGAATATTAAGAGCAGTCAAAAAGGGAGTTAACAATAGTGTGAGAAAGAATATGAGAAAATATGTTGAATTCGCAGTATTAGTTGGAAAGGATTTATAATGGCATCTACTCAACTCGGAAGTATTTTGGATGATTTTGTTGCTTTGTTTAATAATTATTTTACTGTTGGACAATATATACAAATAGATGAGTTAAGACCAGACATAGATTATTATGCATCTTGTGTGTTTACGAAAGGGGAAATAGAGAAGCATATAACCAATCAAGAAAAATTTACTTACGAAATTGATTTGGTAATATATATAAACAACATAAACAATGATTTAAATACAAGGATACAGTATGTTTGTGATAGTGTGTTAAATACTGCTATATACTCAAATGATGTAAACTTCCAACAATTCTGTGGAAATTATCAGTTAATAAACGCTGGTGTGCCTGTTCGTTTTAGGACAGCTCAGGGCTTATTACTTGATAATAGGCAGGAGATGGTTGTGTTTACATTTGTTTTTTATAAAAATTAATTTAATATGACAAAGGAGATAAAAAATGAAAATAAGATACAAGGGCAATTTAAGCAAGTATTCAATAAGTTACAAAGGCACCAATTTTGTGTTTTGTGCACAAAATGATTATCAACTTGATTTTGATGATACATTTGCAAAGGGACTTATAAAGTCTAATCCTAATCTATACGAAGAAGTTGTAATAAAAAAAGAAAAAACAGAAATAAAAGAAGATGATAAAGTTAAATCTTCTAAAGGCGGTATAAAATGAGATTTGCAGGTTCATTAACTTATAGCAAAATTGCTCTTGAAGATTTTGTAGGCGTTTTATCAAGGTTCTTATTCAAAACTTTCGACAGAACAGGAACGGCACAAGCCGGCACCGCAACAACAATAACATTGGACGCTGGTGCATCCGCATTGGATGACTTCTATAACAAGTGCTATATCGTAATTACTTCTGGCACTGGAATTGGGCAAACAAGAGTTATAACAGATTATAATGGCACAACGAAGGTCGCTACAGTCGATTTAGGATGGGATACGACACCGGATGCCACAAGTGCATTTAGAGTTTATTCTGGAAGATTTACTCCATACAATTCAAACAGCATGGACGAGAAAATTAATACAATCGAAAGTGAGATGAACATTGGAAGGTTTTTCAAAGACAATATTTACAGGGGATCAAGGCGCACAGAAGGGAGCATAAGCGGTATAGAAATTGACTATGAAAACATCAATATGTTTCTGAAAAGTTTACTTGGTAAAGAAAGCACCGCAACACAAGTCGGAACCTCTCTTGTTTATTCAAGATATTTTACGCCAGAAGAAGATACATCAATACAATTACCGACATTGTCTGTAGAGTTGTTTAAGAAAAATTTGTTAAGATACGCTGGCGTATTTGTAAAATCATTAAAACTTTCATCTGAAGTGGATGGACTGTTGAAAGCAGATTTTGAGTTTATTGGAATAGAAGAAACATTAAGTGCAAATCCAACAGCAGATAGGCAATCTCCGATATATATATCTGCCGATAAATTTAAGTATTATGAAGGAATTATAAACTTCAGAGGATCCTCTTCAGAGTGGAATTCTACTTATCCTGATAATAACCATTATGTCTCGATGCCAATTGACAGTTTCGATATTACTTATGACAATGGTGTTGAGGCTAAAAACACATTCAAAGGGATGGAAGAAGTTGTTGGAACAGGGACAACAGGAACAAGCACAAGCGCCACCCAAATACATCTTGGTGCAACAGCATCTGCTGAACATGAAATTTATACCGGGTTGTATTTGAAGTTGACATCTGGAACATATTCTGGTCAAATTAAAAAAATAACTTCTTACGATGCGTCTACAAAGATAGCCACAGTAGTAAGCGCTTTTGGTGGTATTCCAGCTGATGGAACATCTTATGAGTTATGGAATATACACAACAACAAATATCCATACACAATAGACAGAAAACAAGGATCTATCGAGGTTTCTTTTAAGGCAGATTTAGATGAGCTAATGATGAACATAAGGCGTGAATATAAAAACGATTATGATTGCTCTGCAAAATTTACATTCCAAACAACCAGACCAATAGGCAGTGATAGTGGCACAGATGTTTATGGTTATTTCGATGTAGAAATACCAAGATGTAAAATAAGTGAATACACAGATGATATTAATGGAACCGATTTTGTATCATCTGATTTTAAATTAACTGGTCTTGCACCAACAAATGGAGACCCCGCAATCAAGTTTACTGTATATTCAAAAAGAGCATCTGTTTATAATAATTAAAATTAGGGAGCTTCAAGCTCCCTAATAATATTAATTGGAGGAAAGTTAATGATAAGCAACATTAAATTTATTAGAAAAGACACAAAAAAAATTACATTGCAAAATTTTATCGAAGGTGGAGAAAACTATTATATAGTGCTTGGTAAACCATCAAAAGCAGAGCAGGCTGTTGCGATTAGTAATATAGATGTAGAATATAAAGATAATCAATTTGTGCCAAAATCCACAAATCCATCCGGTATGTTGGAGGCATCTTATGTTTCTATTGCAATACACATAGTTGAGACAAATTTAACAGATAAATATGAAGAACTTGAAAACAGAATACAGCTTGTAAAAGAACTCGATAAAAACAGCCCAGAACTTGTCTCCTATCTCGAAGATGTTATAGCCGAATTGGGTTTACAAGAAGACAGAAAAAATACAAAAAAGATAAAACCTATATGATTAAAATAAGCGATGCTATCCGCGATTTTACAGATTATAAAAGGTTTTATAATTTTGCTGTCGATTGTAATGAATATGTTTCTGGAGATGAAGACAACAGAATTATAATATTCCAGCAACCAACATATATTGACTATCTGAGAAGTGCGTTTATTCCAAACCTAAAGTATTTATATAAAAGACTTTATTACGAAAGGATATTTTTATTTATAAAACATTCATATTTTATAAACAGCGTAGATGATCTCTATATTATCGATAAAAACAACCCAGAATTGTTCCAAGCGATTGAAGATATTGCGAATATAATATCAGCACCATTCAAAGAAATAGAAATAAAAATAATAAACGAGATACTTGATGCATTGGTGAATGGATCAGACTTGGAGAGCGTCAAGTTTGACACAGAAAATGAAATGGGCGTATTTAACTGGGCGTATCCATACATTTTCTTATTTTGGTTTACGCAGGACGAAAATGGTCTTGTAAGAATTTCAACAGAAGAAATGACCAAATTAAAAATACACGAGCAAAGACTGCTCGTCATTACTCAAGTAAGAGCAATAAAATATAAAAATGAGTTAAATGAAAGGGCTTTTGCAAGGGCAAGGAAAAAATAATGGCAAGTGGTAGAGGCGTTTATAATTTTCTCGTTAATATGTCTGTTAATTTTAACAAAACATCAAAGGTTTCTGCGGCAATGGGTAACATATTCAGAAACCTTAATATAGGCTTGCAAAATACACAAAAACAAGCACAGAAAACAGCAAACACAATAAAGGCTACTGCAAAAGAACTTGGAAAAGAGACAACAGAGAGAGCTGACTATTTTCATACTGTTTGGGGTAGATTGTTTGGCTTGATGATGAAGTTTTATACACTTCGTTTCGTAATACAGTTCTTTTATAATCTTGGAAATGCAATATATAAAGCATCATCTGGTGTCGATGATTTTAGCATAAAACTGAAAGCAATGCTTGGAAATGGGAAATATGCATCAGATGTGTTAGGGGAGCTGAATAAAAAATCACGAGAATATGGTGTCTCTCTCAAAAATATAGCGAAAATAACAAAGTCATTAAAAGGCATTAAGCAGGAAGGGTTGTTAGATGCATTATTACAATTAGAAAATACAAAAGGTTATGGTGCAGAAACAGTTGACATAATAACAAAAGCATTAGAAAAAATGCGTGATACTGGTAAAGTATCAATAACAGACATAAATAATATTGCAGAACAAGGAGTATACGTATGGGAAGAAATACAAACACAGTTAGGGCTCACAGACGAACAGCTAAGACACATCGAAAAAAGCGGGGTAGATGTTAACCTTGTAATGAATGCTATTTCGGATGCAGTTAAGAAAACAGCCGATATGAACAAAGCGCAGATAAATGAAACACAAAAAAGTCTTGAAAGGTTAAAGATGTCTTTTGCTGAATTTGCTAAAATTTTATCTACCGCTGTGCCAGCAGACAATATATTCAAAAGCATATTTAACTGGTTAACATCTATAATAAAAAGTATCAATCTTGCAATATTTAAAATAAAATACCTTCTTAGCGCAAGTAGCAAAGACAAACTTAAAATATTTAATTACAAAGAAATAGATACTATTTTCAAAAACATTACCACTGATTTAGAAAATAGGATCACATCTATAATATACGAAGCGAACAAGAAACTTCTTCCAAGCAAGCAAATTCCATTTCTTAAGGAAAACATTGATCCCAAAAAACTTGATGAATTCACACAATCTTTAAATGCGATATTGACTGAAATTTACTCATTATTCGGTAATGATGTTGAAAAAGCAAAAGAATTTATTGCCCCGCTTGTAGAAAAATATTTTGGTCTTGCTTATAATCGTGAAATGGCAAAGAAAATGGAAAAGTATCTTGGCAAAGGTGTAATAGATGATTTGGTAAGAGAAGCTATAAATTATGTCACGGAGTCTATAAGTAATTTGTTTTCAAGCATCTCGAAATCAGGAGTCCCCTCCACGCCCACATCCGGGGCTCCAAACATCAATACGCAAGAAGAACCCAAGATCAATACACCAGCAGAGGAACAAAGACCACAGGCGCAACAAAAAAAACTGGACATTAATTTTTTGAATGATATCCTTGAGGAAATAATATATAATTTTCATAACGCAATAGAAAACAATCTTGATGGTGTGCTTAAACAATTTGAAGAAATTATAGGTCAAATGGACGGAATTGGTGTTTATAATCTTGACAACATTGAAACATTAAAGCTTGTTTTTAAAGAACTCGAACAAAAAACAGTTGAATATTATTCGAAGCAAATAGAAACAATGCAAACAATGGGGAGTAGTGAAGATGAAATAAATAAAAAGAGATTAGAAGAACAAAGTTTATTAAAGAAACAGCAAGAAGCATTAAATAAATTAATAGATGAGGTTACTGAAAAAATATTCAAAGCGACAGTAGAAGAAGAAAAAAGCAAAGCAGAGCAAGAAAGAGCAAAATTCTGGAATAAGACACTGTTAAATATATCTAAATTCTTTAAAGAGGGCGAAAAGGAAATTAAAATTATTTCGGAAACAGGAACAGAATTTGTAGAAACGATTGCTTCTGGTTTGCCTGTTATAAGTGACCAGATATCAAATATTTTAAGCAAATTCCCTGTGGCTATTAATTTTTTTTCAAAAGCATTTGAAAATATATCTACCATGATTGGTTATTTGTCTAAAGGCGAATTGGATAATAACATGGCACTCGCATATATGCGTGATGCAATCGCGAATATATTCGGTGGTATCGGGATGGGCTTACAAGGATTGCTTGAGCATTTTTCTGAAAACATTTTATCCGTAATAGGTGGCGGTTTATTAACAGCACTTGCGGAAGTGCCAAATATAGAGGCTCTTCTCGATCCACTTACATACATGATCCAAGTATTAGCTGATTACCTTCTCCCAACAATAAATGATTTATTACAGCCATTGATAGGATTTATAACCACAATAGCAATAAAATTAGCAGAAGTTTTAATGCCGATATTAAGCGGGTTGATGCCTTTCTTCCAAGCCTTCGCAGACTATCTCGCTCTGTTATTGACCGCACTTCAACCGTTTATAAATGTTTTTGGTTTGATATTCCAACAAGTTGTCCAGGCGTTACTTGTGCCACTTATGGCAATATTTACGCTTATGACACCAATATTACAAGCGCTTATTCCAGTATTTAAGTTTTTCGCAAAAATTTTATATTGGGTTGGTTTTGTAGTGAATGGCGTTGTTAATATATTAGCAGGAGTTGTAAACGCTCTTATAGATTTTATAAACTGGGTAACAGGGAAAAATTTGCCAAAAATAAAAGTTCAACAATATCAATCTTGGAAATCCTTCCAGGCATCTCTTAATGCAACAACAACATCGACAGCGCAAATGGTGCAAAATGCATCTAATCCGACAAATGAGCCAACAGCGACTGCGGGAGAGTCTGCAGGTATTAGTGGAAACTACACAACAACCCAACAAAGACCAATTACTGTTAATGTAAATGTAGAAAATTGGTTCGGTGATGAAACAGCAACAAGAAAGCTTGCTTTAATTGTAAAAAATGAATTTGAAGTTTTAGGCGTAATTTAAATGAAAAAAATTAAAATGGAGGAAAAATCGTATAGCCAGAACATAGCCAGATTGAAAGATCATCGATTTTATGTATAAACATACTTGAAAAAAATTTCATATCGTTATAAACGTTTTTGAAATTCGTAAATAAAAGGGTGAAAAATGAAAACCAATATAGACTTACAAAGCAAAGCTTTATCGAAATATCAATTTTCGTATTTAATATATTTTTATATAAATTCAAGTTGGATTGATTTTAGTAAATATGTTTATAACGTTAATATCGATTTTACAGATCTCAAGATAGATTTTGAGCCTTCTACTGCAACAGCTAAGGTTTCATTTTATCCCAACAATATGGGGGATTTATTCAATGATATAAAAACTGCGATACAGAATAAAACACTTAAATGTAGAATATATTTGAATAGTGATCCAAATGAACTTGTATTCGAAGGCTATATAGATTATCCTACTTTTAGTTTTATGTATTCAGGGTATTTAAGCAAAAAAGCAACAATTGAATTTTTTGACTATACGTATATATTGAAAACAAAAAAGATAGGCAGGGTTGAAATATCATCTGGAACCGCTCAAGGAGGAACAGCGAATACAATAACATTAAAATCAAGCGATACAAACCCATCAGACTTTTACAATTATTGTAGTATCGAAATAATGTCTGGCACAGGTATAACACAGGAAAAGTTAATTATAGACTATAATGGTGTCACAAAAGTTGCTACCGTTGATAGTAACTGGGAAACGATACCAGACACAACGAGCGTTTATGTTATAAAAACGACGCTTAAATATATAAATAAATATAAATGTAATAATTCAGATATAAATAATAGCATGGTGCATCTGATAATGAAAGAGGCTGGATTTGGTAGTGCTTATATAAATGTTCCGGATATATTAAATACCGTTCCGGTTATGGTTTTTGATAATGAAATTACTTGTTTTCAAGCTCTCAAAAATTTATTCCAAAGTGAATTAATGATATTTGATTTTTATACTGGTATACTAAGAGCTAAATCAATAGATACATCTTCGATAACTCCGGTGATGACTCTTGATAATACGCTACCACCGCCAGCAGTAATTTACGGCATTGAAGAGAATTTTAAAAGTTATAAAAATAATTATAAATCGATAAGAGCCACATACGACACAATTATTGTTGATGACACTATTAGAGTTTTATTTTCACTTCAAGAAAAAGATGGCAATTATAAACAGTCGCAAATAGGAAGGCAATATCCAAGTTATAAATTTATAGCGAGCGGGCAATATTTCCCTGCTGGTGGGAATTTGATAACAGCTTCATTAAAATTCAATGAAGAATGTGATGTTATATATGCATCAGATATCTCTGTAGAAATTGAAACATATGAGAGCATAAACAATAGACCTGCGCTTTTGGTTTTATCTGATTTTCAAATTAATGGTGGCGAAGTCAAATTCAGAGTTTATAATAATTCAACATCTGGTGATTATTTATTATCATTAAGAATAAAAGGCAAGGCTGTTTATATAAAAAGTTCAGAAACGATAGTTGAAGGTGATACACTTGATGGCGATAGTATAAATATTGAAAGCAATTGGTTTTTTACAGATATTGAGCAAATGCGAAAGCTTATAAATTTTTATAAACATAGCATTATTGATGTAGCGAAATACGAATATAATTTGGTGTATAATTTTTTGCCACAGATAGAAATAGGAGATATAATAGATTTTAAATTATTATCCGGAGATACATTTTATGGACTTGTTACTGGAGTTGAATTTTCTCTTGGTATTGATAAGAAGCAAACAACGGCTTTTTCTGTTTTGCCAGTCAATACCTGGAGTTATTCAAGCTCTTCACAAAGGACATCATCATATTCCGTTATATCCCCGACAGCGTCTAATACATCGGTATCCGAAGATATCGCATCACAAGCAACAGAGCAAACATTAACCGAATTAACACAAAGTTCAGGTTCAACGATTGGTGGATTTACAAATATTCCAGGAAAAATAAACTTTTCAAATGTTGTTGCAGATGGCTGGAGTATAACTCTTTCTTGGGAGAAGCAATTTAATATAGCAAATATAGACAGATATGAGTTGCAAGTAAGCACAAATCAAACAGATTGGTATAGTTTTTCTGGTGTATTAAATGGATATACTGTAGAATATCAAACAACATCTGTATTTGTTGGTGAATTTACGACGACAGATCCACCGAATGGAATAACATATTATTTTAGGTTAAGGCAAGTCACAAGAGCAGGAGTTCCTTCAACCTGGTCTGACATAGAAAGTGCAACAACAGAGCCATTGGGTGCAAATAGTGATGCAAGAAATGGACTTATATATATAGACAATAACAATTTTTGGGATTTTATAAATAAAAAATTTAGAATAGGAACTCCGGATAAATATATATATTTTGATAGCAGTGATATATATTTTAAGAGTGTTGATATTGAATTAACAACTGCAGACTTGATAACATATAATGCTGATAAAAGCAAACGATATCGACATACAGAATTACAGAGCGCATGGGAAGGTGGAACAAATTATGGAGAAAATCTGGGAAAAATATATTATGATGAAACAGCAAGTGAGCTGAAGGGTAAATTAAATAATTTAGAAGTGCGCAAGGGATTGCTTGTAGGCTCAGATTATACAGGTGGCAATTGGATAACCAGTAGAACTCCTGTTTTGGAAAAATTAACATCAACAAATACAAATTACTACTACATCGTGATTG
>DYJU01000040.1 GCA_020722985.1 Candidatus Methylomirabilis sp. | reverse complement strand
AGTGGCTAAACTGTTACATAAAAACGTTTAAATAAAAATTATATTGACTTGCAATTTTTTTTTGCTATAATTTTAATAAATATTAAGATTAAAATAATATTAAATAAAGGAGGCGTGATGAAGAAATTTATTATTAATTTAATTTTAGTTGTTTTTTTAATTACGCCAGTAATATCATCCAGTATTTCTGAAGATGAATCTTTAATAATCCCACAAACAGATAAAATTTATAAAGATTTTTATTTTATTGCAAAAAATGGACTAATTAAATCAGTTAATCCTGAGCATTTTAAATATAACGCAATAACAACTTATGAAGCAGCAAATTATATTGCAGAAGCAGCTGAAAATTTAGGCGAGATGAAAACAGCAGCATCTGCAAATGATAAACAAAAATATTATCAATATGCAAAACAACTGAGGGAATACGCATTAAAATTTTATGATAAATTGGTAGAGATGAAAAAAGATGTTCGAATAATAGAAGAAGATTTAAAGTCTCCAGAATTAAAAGAATTCAGTGATGTAATAGATACTGCAAGTATAGAAATTTTTGAAATTGAACAGGAATATAATAAAACAACCTATCGCGGAACACCTCCATTTAAGGTTCAGGGGATGTTAAATGTGAGATGGCAGGACGTAGAATCATTTGGTGTATCGCCTGTTCACCATACCTCACTTGGTGGGACTTTTCTTTCTCTCTGGACCGAAGGGGTAATAAATGATGATGTAAGTTTTAAATTAAATATAACTTTTGAAAGACCTGCTAATGAAGCAGAAAAAGGTGATCTGCCAGAATATTGGGGAACAGGCCAGAGATTTTTAGATACGTATACAATAAATTTAAAAGCATACGGCTGGATGATAAATACAGGATTTTTCTGGGAAGACATAACACCTTTTATATGTCAGGCAATATTATCTGAAAGACCTGCGCTTTTTGAAAGGGACCCTTATGCTTTAGAAGAAACAACAAAAGGGCATTATGAAAATGCATTTTTACATGCTTTTGTAAAAAGGGGAGATATATGGTCAAAACATGGATTTATGGGAATAGGGGTATATAACCTTGATCTGTTAGGTGGTGGAAAGTTTAAAGTTATGGCTGGTAAAGCAGAGCAATTTGATGAAAGGTATGATAAATTATTTTTATATGAATACGCATCCAGATTTTCTTATCCAGTAAATATTCCTGTTTTATATGATACTGAAATAGCAGCGAATTTTTTTAATACTTCAAATGAAAAGGCAGAAATAGAAACGCTTGCTCCTGATGCACCATCTGATAATTTCCCGATAAAACCTGATGGCTATATTCAGGCACAAACAATAATTGGCGGAGATATAAAAACCAATATTTTAAATTTAATAAAAATAAAATCTGAATTTGAGCAGTCTGATTATCACGGATATCTGCCAAAACCATTTTCTGATTATGCAAGTTATTACCCCCCGCGTGTAAATCAAAAAGGCAATGCGTTTTATATAAAATCAGCATTAACATTTTTGCCTGTAGAATTCAAATTTACTCAGATTGATGCAGATTATGTTGCACGCGCATCTGCTGTTAATAATACAGCAAGATATGTTTCTAAAACAGCAGGAGTTGATATTTATTATGATACTTATGCCGGTGATCCTACCTTATATTATAATAATATAAAACGTCTTGATTTATCATCAAATATTGAAATTCCAGGCAATTTTGGATTTGTAAATGTTGGCATTGGCAGTGCATCTCAATTAAAACCAACTACCAAACAAGTTTTTGTTGACCACTTTTTATTTGGTAACAGGTTAACTTATCCAGTTTGGTGGCATTTATTTTTCAGTCAGTATGGTTATCCTGTTAGTGCAAGGGACAGAGGGTTTTATAATTATAATGATGCGAGACATCCTGCGGTTGATATGGCAGGGCTCGGTTACAGGTATATATTTACAGAAAAATGGTTAACAAATAAAGAAATGATAATTTTACCAGGCAATCCAGATGAAACCTCAATAAAATATATTAACAACGCCTCAATTGAATTTAAATTTTTATTAAATAAAATTTTTGGACTTTCTAATAATCTTTTCCTTGACCTTTATGGAGAACTGGTAACTTTAAATCCAGATGCGAATTTTAATGTTACTTTTGATCCAAAATCACTTTTTTCACAAAATTTGATGAACGCATTTATAGTATATAATTTAACAAGAAAGATTAATATAATGGTAGAGGCATGCGTTGAAAGATGGACAACTGAAAATTCAGTAAGATTGAAATTATCTTCATCAGAAGCAGATGAAAAAAGACCAATTGATTATATAGATAATAGTTATGGAATCGGGCTTGATTATGATTTTGCTCCGAGAACTGCTTTGTTTTTACGGGTGAAAAAATTCTTTCATAATGATTTAGTATATAAAACTCAAAATTTTGATGGAACCATATTATTTATGGAAGTTAAAAATTTCTTTTAAAAATAGGAGGTTATTAAATGTTAAAAAAAGTTTTTATAGGTTTGCTTATTGTGTTATTGCCTGTTTTTATCTTTGCAATAAATGAGACCATAGATAAAAACCACTGGTCATATAATGATATAAAAGGTCTTGTTGATGCTGGTGTTATTACCATACCACTTATAAAAGATACTTTAACCCGGGCAGAAGCAGTTGAATATATTAAAAATGGAGTTAATAATATTCTTTATGCCCAGAGTAAAATAAAAGCATCATCTTCATCAGATACGGAAGTAAAAGAATACATCAGGAAATTATATGACCTTGTCAAAGCATATCAGACAGATATGTTAAAGACAGGTGAAAAATTAGATTCTATAATAGAGACAATAGGTGATTTGAAAGTAAAAAAACAGGAAATAGAAAAAAAACAGGAACTTTTATTAAATCGTATGGGCTTAAGGATAAATGGAGAAACAAGCGCATATATGACAGATGTTTTAATGTTTGGTAATAAATTTATGTCTGCCGGTGAGCCAGCAAAAAGATACAGACCAATAACGCAGTATATTGACCTTAAATTTTCCTTACATTCAACAAAGGAATTATATGCAGAAGCAACGTTTAGATTGGAAAATTTATTTGGTGGTTTCTGGGGTTCGCAGGACATTTATGGATTGAGAAGATTTTTTGTCCAGGGGGAATATCCAATATCCTTTATTCTTGGTGATTATCAGGGGAAATTAACACCACTTACATTATGGGCAGTAGATGATGAAAGACCTTATGAAGCAAAAGTATTTGCAGATAAAAGAGAAATGAATAAAAAAGAATTATATTTAATAGATAATTCCTGGCCATTAACCGGTGGTAAACTTCATACGATAGTAAGTTTATTTGATACTGTTGATTTAAATTTATTATTTTTAGGAGCCCGACTCGGAGAAGCCGGTAAATCAAATTACAAAGCGTATGATCCATCATCAGGTGTTTTTATACCTGTTACATATAAACATGACCAGTATTTACTTGCGGGAAGATTTGCATCTGATTTTGCAACAAAAGGGTTAATTACGCTGGGTGGAAATTTCTCCCAGATAAAGGATGCAAAAGATACTGGGAAAGATGCATCTGATTATGACGCCCCTGTCCTGGATAATCAGGTAATGTCACTTGATACTGAATTAAATATTTCAGATGGACTTTTTAAAGCAAAGGCAGAACTTGCAAAATCATTATATTCTGCCGATGCAGCGCAGGGCAGGTTATGGCAGTATATTGCACCGGATGGAACAGCCCAGAATACCCATCAGTATGTGGTAGATTCTGCTGTTTTAGCGCAGGCAGAGGTAAATTATTATAATACAAAATTGACAGGGAAATACAGGAATGTCCGTGAAAAATTCACAGCGTATGCAGCACAGACAAGAATTTATGATGAGAGAAATAATGAAATGTATTTAACTCAAAATAGCACATGGAATATATCGGCAAAGCCACCTTCTTATGAAATCGGTGGAAGGATTTATCCTTTTACAAAATATAATTCTGCAATAAATCCGAGTTATACAGGGATTGCGCTTTTACCATATAACGTTTTAGGTTATCCGATGTATGAAAATAACACGTCTCCCTATGGAGATGCAACTCCCAACAGGCAGGGATTTTCAGTTATTTTATCAGGTGATTATGGAGATGATATAAAAGTAGAACCTTATGTTAAATATGAATCAGCAACTGAAATTTATCCTTCTGTAAAGGATTGTCCGAGAGTATTTACAGTTATAGAAGGTGGTGGTAAATTTTCTATATGGCAGATTGCTTTATACGGCTCATACAAAATGGAGGATACAAATAATAATACAAAGAATAGTGTGGCATTTACTTCTTATGTTATAGATTTAGGTTTGCAATATGAAATTATAAAGAAAAAATTACTCGCCTACACAGGATATAAGCATATAGAATTTAACGGATATGATTTTGTTATGTTGCCAGGCGGGACATGGGGATTGCCGGATATTCCTTTTGACTGGGTCATAGATAGTATTGGTTTAGGTGTTGAATATAAAATAGCAAAGCCAGCAACGCTCGGAATATCATTTACAACAACTAATTTAGAAGATATGTATGTTGTGACAAAAGATAAAGCATCTATAATTGGAAGACCTACTGGATATAAAATGAGTTTTGAAAACTCCTATGCTGTCCAGGAACTGGATGTAAAAATAAACATTAATTTTTAGAATTGCACCTTGAAAGGGTAAACAACAGGACAATTAATATCGTCAAAAGTATGAAATGTTCGTAATAGTTCAGCCACCAGAAGTGAACGTGGAAAAGTGTGGCTACTGGTAAGTAAATACTTGACCTTGTCATTGCGAGGAAGCCGAAAGAAGAATATAGAAGGAAAAATAAAGGGTATATGAGCATGACGAAGCAATCTCGCAGTTGAAAGGCGGAAGAAGTCAAGGCTAAAAAGCGTCAGGTAATAAAAGATAGATTGCCCTGTCAGGCGAGAGTTAAGGTGTAATAGAAAGATAAATGGAATCGTTCGCCTGACTTTAAAATGACAACGACAAAAAGGTTGTAGATATATTAATATAGACGTTCTAAAAAATTTATTAACAGACAAATTTTGTTTTACCAGTGTCGGAACTATTACAAAATTTGATTTCGCATGTTTTATAAGGTATAATTATAATATAATTAAGGAGGAATAAAAAAATGAAAAAATTGAGTTTTGTTCTTTCTCTTGTTCTTTTGGTTGCAGGGTTTGTTTTTGCAGAAAAACCAGTTACAACATTATGTAAAATTTCTACTACAATGACAATTGACGGCTCATTAAGTGATTGGGAAGCAGCGGGGATAAAACCTATTGAAATAAATAAACCAGAGCAGGTTGCAATTGGAAAACCATACTGGTTGGGCGCAGAAAAACAATCAGGTAAAATCTATATTGCTTTTACAGATGATACACTTTATGTTGCGGCAGAAATAAAATCCCCACAGGGTATAAAAAATAAACAAGAATCAGGTAAAATTTATGATGGCAATTCTATTGAAATATTTCTTGGATTTAATAATAGTGAACCAGATAGAGAAATGTATACAGAAAGTGATTATCAGATAGGAATAAGCCCTGGATATTATTTACAAAGTTCAAAAAAATGGAAGGTAAAGCCATCGGTTTATTGCTATAATTTAAATACACCTATAAAGGATGCAGAGGTAAAAGCAAAACCAGTAAAAGGTGGTTATATCATAGAAGCGGCAATACCTTCTTCTGCTTTTGATGGTTGGGCAGTAGATGATGGTACGGAAATCGGTTTTGATATAAGTATTGATGATGCCGGTAATAAAGGATTTTCAAGAAAAGTTCAACTTACATGGTCAGGAGATAAAGAAGGATGGAAAAATCCTAAGGGTTGGGGTATTGCTAATATAAAAAATTGTAGCAAATAATTTTAAGGAAGTGGTAATATGAATATAAAAAGAAATTCAGTTATAACACTTGTTATTATTTTATTTATTCTTTTTATTCAGGGATGTAAGGAATTAAATCCTGAAATACCTGCTTCTAAATTACCAGCAGCAACTTCATTACCAGTTTTACCTCTGGAAGTAAAAGTAGATGATTGCGATGATAATGATAATGTGAATGCCTGGGGTGGATACTGGTTTACTTTTGATGATACAAAAGCACCGAATTATGGTATATCAGAAGTTAATCCGAGAAATGGGGCTCAATTTACTATGAGTTATGTAGGGCCTGACTGGCCAGGCGGTCCTGGTTCCAATCTATGGGCTGCGAGGATGTGGGGGAAAGTCATAAGAGGGATGACAGGTTTTGCTTATCCATTAATAGGTATGGGCTCTGGGTTGTCTCCCCAGGAAGAACCGCAGGATATTTCAAATTTTACAGGGATAAGGTTCTGGGCAAAACGTGGAGCAGAAGATACAGTAATGACATATAGGATTTCTTTTAAACACGCTAATATTACTGACCCTTCTAAACAGGACGCTTATGGTTTTATTTTTAGTCCACCAACATCATGGACGCAGTTTAATATAAAATTCAGTCAGTTTACCCAGCAATCATGGAGTCTGCCACTTGATAAAATGGAATCATTAAAATTAGTTCAGGGTATTCAAATACAGACAAAAAATCCTGATCCACCCCCTGGTAGTAGTTATAATTCTGATATCTGGATAGATAATATAGTTCTTTATAGAGAGTAGAGTATTTAAATATTTTCTATTAAATAGCGAATAATTAAACGTTGAAAGAAATGTTATAACAGTTCAGCCATCAGAAGTTTACTTGTAAAAGTGTGAAGACTAATAAGTAAACACCTGCCGTTGTCATTCTTAGTAAGGCAAAAGAAAAGTGCAGGAAGGAAAAAAGTCGTAATAGTTCAGTCACCAGAAGTGAACCTGTAAAAGTGTGGCTACTGGTAAGTAAATACTTGACCTTGTCATTGCGAGGAAGCCCGAAAGGAAAGTTAAGAGAGAAAAATAAGGTCATATGAGGCTTAAGGAAGCAATCTCGCAGTTGAAAAACGAGAGAAGACAAGATAAAAAGGCGATCGGGTATAAAAGCAAGATTGCTTTGTCAGGCTCAAATAACGGGATTATAGGATTTAGAGGTTATCGTTCGCCTGACTTCGCAATGACAAAACAAAAATTTATTTATAGACTAATTTTATTCTACCAGTGGCTAAACTGTTACTATATAGTATTGAACTTTGAGCCTTAAACTTTAAACTTTGAACGTTGAACATTGAATATTGAACATTAAACATCAAAACAAACATTGAGGTGAGGAAGAATATCAAATAAAAGAAAGGAGGTGAAACAATGAAAAAATTAATAACAATTGCAATGATAGTAATGATAGTAAGTGGATTGATTATTTTGGGCTGCAGTAAGAGAAATACAACAACACCAGTAGAAGAAGATACCCCAACAGCAACAATTACAAATACACCTGGTGCACCAACGGCAACCCCAACAAATACGCTATCTGCGTCAGCAGGTTTAATTGATGACTGCGAAGACGGTGATAATGTGAATTTGTGGAGTGGAGCATGGTATACTTATGACGATACTCCAAATAGTGGTACTTCCTGGATATGGCCTCCTTCATCTACTTTAACAATGAGTTCCGGTGGTTATAATTCTTCTTATGCTTTGCATGTTTCAGGCCAGGTAAAAGCAGGTTATGCTTATCCATTTGCAGGAGTTGGAACACAGCTTACCGCAACTGCTGGTTGTCCGGATTGTGCTAAAACTGATATTAGTTCATATTCAGGTGTGAGATTCTGGATAAAAGGTTCTCTTGATAGCACCTTGAATTTAAATGTTATTTTACCTTACACCGGTGCTTGTGACGCTGGTGCATGTGCTACTTTATCAGGATATAATGATTTCAAATTTACTATAACAAGCAATGTATCAGGCGTGTGGTCACAGGTTGTAATTCCATTTTCAAGTTTTACAACTGGTGGTACATGGGGAACTCCGCCTGCTAATATTAGTACAGTACAAGCAGCAGCATCAGAATTTCAATTCCAGTTCAAAGGACCTGATAATTATGCAGGAACTGGCTTAAATTTTGATGTATGGATTGACTATTTAGAGTTATACTAAAATTAAATTTTATTCAGGAGAGAATTTTTAGAAAAATTCTCTCCTGATATTAAAAAATTATGGAGGATAAAAAATTGAATAAAATAAAATTAATTTTAATATCAGTAATGATTTTTATATTAATAAATTCCTGTGCTGGACTTATAACTTTAAAAACACCTAAAATTACAGGTGGTAAAATTGAAGAAAAAAAGTATATTCCAAAGAAACCACCAGTATTATTTGAAGATTTTGAAGCGGGAACTTTAATTGGCGCCTATTCTTATGCTAATACAGCAGGAAATGCATCAGCAAAATATATAATATCTGAGCCAGATAAAGATAAATCCAGATCAGGCAAATATTGTGCAAAAGCAATTTATAACTCTGGAACAAATTCTGATTGGGGTTGTGGATTTGGTGCTCAGAGCGCCTATGGCGGCGGTTTTATTGATGCAAAGGATAGAGAATATATAAGTATATGGATAAAAGCAAAACAGGGGCTTAAATTTTATTTGTTTTGTAATGAAGCAGCAGCAAATGGTGCAGATGGAGAATACTGGAATTCTCCTGATCTTCCTGGCACTGGTAAATGGGAACTATATGAAATACCAATGGAAAATTTTTACAAAAATATTTATTCGGGGAATCAGAGTGGCAATAATGTTATTGATATGACAGGTATAGGAACAGTAGGTGCTCAAATTGGTGGTGCGCAGGGCGAAGGAGAAATGTTTATTGATGATATTTACTTTAAATAACCTAAGGAGCGTTAAAATGAAAAAAAATAAAATTTTACTTTTTTTAATATTATCTGTATTTTTATTTTTATCATGTGCTGGTATTGTAGGATTTAAAAATCCTAATATTTCAAAAAATGCATTGGATGAGAATAAACAGGTAAAAAAAGCAGAGCCAGTTAAATTTGAAGATTTTGAAAATGGAACATTGGTTGGCTCATATAGTTTTGCAAATAAGGTAGGTGGGGCTTCTGTTACATATATGATAAGTCAGGAAAATCCATATAATGGTAGTTATTGTGCAAAAGCAGTTTTTGATACAGGAACAAATTCTGATTGGGGTTGTGGATTTGCCTCCGGGACATCTTATGGTGCAGGATTTGTAGATGCAAAAGGAACAGAAGCAATACATATCTGGGTAAAGGCACCAGAAGGTTTTACTTTTTATGTTTTTTGTAACGAAGGGGCAGCAAATGGTGCTGATGGTGAATTCTGGAATGGACCTGATATGACAGGAGCAGATAAATGGATGGAATATGTAATTCCATATGATGAATTACATAGAAATATTTATTCAGGAAATCAGGCAGGAAATAATACCTTTGATCCAGATGCAATTGCTACTATTGGCATTCAGTTGGGCGGTAAACAGGGAAAAGGTGAATTATTTGTTGATGAAATATGGTTAAAATAAGATATTGTGACAGTTGCTGAATGCTGTTTTCTGGTTAAATAACAATAAAAATAATAAAATAATAAATCAAATCAGGGTGGGTGTGCATTTTCTTAGGGTAATTAACCCTTTTTAAAAATTTAGCACACCCCCTTTTTTTATCTATCGCTGATTGCTTTATGCCGTTGGGAAAAAATTTAGTAATAGTTCAGCCACCAGAAGTGAACTTGCAAAAGTGTGGCTAATAGTTAAGGAAATACTTGGTGTTGTCATTGCGAGGAAGCCGAAAGAAAAGTTAAGAAAGAAAAATAAGGTCATATGAGGCTTAAGGAAGCAATCTCGCAGTTGAAAGACGGCAAAAAGACAAGGCAAAAAGGCAATCGGTAATACTATTACAAAAAGAAATTCCTTCTCCCCAGAGGGGAGAAGGATAGGATGAGGGGGTTTTGTTGTTGTGGTTTGTATACAGCAGGAAATAATAAAGAGGGTATGCTGGAAAAGATACTTAACGAGAGCAATACCCCCTCACCCTTGCCCTCTCCCCCAAGTGGAGAGGGAAAAAAAAGAAAAATAAAGGGTTGAACGAGCCGAACGAAGTAATCTCACGGTTGAAAACGAAAGAAAACAAGGCGATAAGGCAATCGGTAATAAAATCAGGATTGCTTTGTCAGGCTCAGTTAAAAAGAGAAGAGAAAGCAGAAGTTATCGTTTGCCTGACTTCGCAATGACAAAATGAAAAAATTTATTGACTAATTTTGTCCTGCCAGTGGCTAAACTATTAAAAAAAGTATTGCAAAAATTAAAAAAATTGTTAAAATTTATATAGTTTAACGTAAAAAAAATAATAATAAAAAAGAGGAAAATTATGGAGGGATTAACAACAAAAATTGAAGAAAAAAATGGTATAGTGTTTGTTAAATGCATTGGTTATGTTGATTCAATGACATCGCCTGAAATTGAAAATGTTTTATCAGAACTTATTTTAAAAAAGAAATTTAAAATCATAGTTGATCTTGAGAAAGTTGATTACATAAGCAGTGCTGGCTGGGGTATTTTTGTAGGCCATGTAAAAACTGTCCGTATGAACAAAGGTGATATTAAATTTATAAAAATGAGACAGGAAGTAAGGGAAATTTTTGAATTGCTTGATTTTACAAATATTCTTGAATATTACAAAGATGCTGATGAAGCAATAAAATCTTTTAAATAAAATTTTAACTATCTATATAATCTGATGAATTACCTGAAATTTGGAAAGTATAGTTTTTCAGGTCCGTATGAAAGTGCGAAATTTTTAGTTGATAAACCAGGGATTTTTTTAATATTATGTAAAGATATAAGGGAAGATGGAAAATATTATATTATTGATGTTGATGAGTCAGATAAAGTGAGAACCCATGCTATGAATCATAAGCGCCAGGTTGAATGGGTAAAAAATTCACATGGCATAGGAAAACTAGCTGTTGCTGTGCAGTATACATCGCTTATGACTGAAGAGCAAAGAAAAAAAATAGTAAAAGAAATTAGAAGTTTATTTGATGTCCCCTGCGGGAAAGAATAAATTTAAAGTAATAGTTCAGCCACAAGGAGTTCTCTTGTAAAAGTTTAGATATTTATAGAAAACAGTTGAAAAACGCTGTCATTGCGAGGAAGCCGAAAGATGTGTATAGGTAGTATGAGGCTGACGAAGCAATCTTGAAGTTGAAAGCGGGAAGATGACAAGGATAGAAGGCATTTGGTAATAAAATCAAGATTGCTTTGTCAGGCTCAAATAACGGTGTAATAGAAGATAAAGGGACTCGTTCGCCTGACTTCGCAATGACAAATAAAAAATTTAATGATTAATTTGTTCTACCAATGGCTAAACTATTACAATTTAAAGGATAAATGATGGCTATCTATTTTATATTTATCATTATTTTCTTTATTATGCTTTATAATATTATCGCCGGAATTTTTAAAATTATGTCAGATGGCTTCTGGGGGTATTATGATAGAATAATTATAAAAATAAGCAAATATAAAAATGATGAAACAATTTATGGCCAGGACGAAGTTATTATAAAATCCCTTGAAAAGCAAAAAAGAGAATTAGAAGATATTATGGGGCAATATGTTTTTTTTAGGTTTTGTGAAAGAATGTCGGTTTATTTTACACAGATTAATATGGTGATTGTTTTTTGTGTATCAATTATAACCGTTGTATTTGTCCATTCTGCTATACTTAATAATAACCATATATGGGCTTTTATTTGCATTGTTTTTTATATGTTTTATATATGGCATGAATCTTCAGGAGAATTTATAAAGTTTGAAATATGGGCAACCAATCTTTTTTTTAGACAATATAAGGTTTTATCAGAGTCAGGCGGTATAGATAGAATAATAGAGACAAAAAAACAAAATAAAAATATTTTAAGGAAGTTTTATATTTTTTTTATCGTGCCAGTAAGTTTAATTACATTTTTTTTATTAAATAAATTTATTATTTATCCTTTACTTACCGAGATTCCTTTTGAACTTGAAAAAAATATAATAATAAACTGGATATATTTTATTTTTATAGGAATTATATTTGTCCTTACTATACCTATTATTCTTGATAAATTATTAAATTTAAAATTTAAATTAAACCTGCATCAAATTAAGGAATCGCATTATGCAATATCAATTTATGTTTTTCTTGCGCTTATTCTGGCAATAGTTATATCAATAGGGAAATACGTGATTTAAATTAATTCGTCAAGAATTATAACTGCTCCATATTTATCAATCGGATTATTATTATTTCCGCACTTTGAGGAATAAACACAATATGGACAGCCGTTTTCGCATTGGCAATTTTTTACTAAATCATAAGTTTTTTCTTTTAAAAGGGGGAAAATTTCATATAATTTTTTACTTATTCCTATACCACCTTCAAAAGCATCATAGATGAAGATTGTTGATTTACCATTTTCATAAACCGGATAAGAAACGCCACCTAAATCATCTGGTTCGCATATTGCAAAAATAGGGGATAAAGCAATTAAAGAATGTTCTGTTGCATGTATAGCACCATCAAAATCAAATCCGGACTTAATGGTTTTTCCCTTAATATGATCCCCTAATTCAACCCATACTGATTCTGAGATGAATTTTAAAGGCGGAAGATTTAAAGTTTCATAAGAAATAACCTGACCTGATTTTTTTATTCTGTAACTTTTATAAATTTCAGTTACTGATACTTTACCAAAAAAAAGTTTATAATTCTTAAATTCCTTGTTTTTTATAATTTCAATTATTTTAACCTGTTCATCTTTTAAAACCTCTGTATAATAGTCAACATTTTCTTTTTTGGCATAAGCGACACCTTCCTCTACATTTAATTCCTTTATTATATAAGTTTGTCCCTGATTTAAAAAAACAGCACCAGGATATGCTTCATTAAATGCGCGATTTAATGAAATTTTTTCTAAAATTTTCCCATCAACTTTGATTTTTATACTTTTGCCACCAGTATTATCAAGTGTTACAATATCCTGAGGTCTTATACTACCTGAATAAATAAAACCTTTTGATGTTTTTGTTAAAAGCCCTTTTTCGTTTAATTTATTAATAATATTTTCGCAATCTATATCATCAAAATGATTTTTATCAATTAGTGGAGATTCAGAAGCAGCACATAGTATATGACCTGTTAAAATATTCTGGTTATCAAGAGATATTATGGCATTTTCAAAATTCATATCAATCAAGATATCCGGATTTTTTAAAAGATATTTTTCAAGTGCATCTTCATAAGGTAGATAAAAAATAGCAGATTCCTGCATTTTTCTTCCTGCTCTGCCTGCCTGCTGCCAGAAAGATATTATTGATCCGGGATAACCAGATATTATAATTATATCTAGGTGACCGATATCAATACCTAATTCCAGGGCATTTGTAGAAACAACACCTTTTATTTCGTTATTTTTTAATTTTTTTTCTATATCTCTTCTTACCTCAGGTAAATATCCTGCGCGATATGAAAGAATCTCTATGTTTTTCTTTTCTTTGTTTGCCCAGATTCTTATAAGTTCTGATAGTTTTCTTGAAGTGGTGAAACAGAGAGTCTGAAAGTTTTCAGAAGTGGTTGTAAGCAATAGATCCTTTGTCTGTGTTATAACATTTTTTTTTGGGAAAAAAGATGAATCCCAGAAAATAATATATTTTTTACCAGATGGAGCACCACTTTTATCAATTAAAATAAATGATTCTCCTGTTAATTTTTGAGAAAATTCTTCTGGATTTGCAAGAGAGGCAGTTGAAATTATGAATTGAGGTTTACTGTTATAGAGTTTTAAAATGCGTTTTAATCTACGAAGTAGCAATGCAATATTTGAACCAAAAACGCCCCTGTATCTATGAGATTCATCTAAAACTAAAAATTTTAAATTAGATAAAAATTTTTTCCATTTCCAGTGATAGGGCAGTATCTGGTGTAATTCATAGGGATTTGTTATTATAATATTGGCTTTCTCCCTTAAAATCTTTTTTTTATCTGATGGTGTATCGCCATCGTATATGTCTGCTTCAAAATCAAGAGAAGTTATCTTTTTAATATTGAGGAGTGTATTTAACTGGTCATTGGATAATGCTTTTGTGGGGTAAATAAAAAGAGCAGTTGTTTTATTATTTTTTTTAATTTCTTCTAAAACAGGAATATCAAATGCAAGTGTTTTTCCAGAAGCAGTTGGAGTTGCTATTATTATATTATTACCTTTTCTTATTTCTGATATTGCAATTTCCTGGTGAGAAAAAAGTTTTTTTATTTCATAATAATCTAAATATTTTTTAATTTCTGGAATAAAAGATAAATTATCAGCAAAAACAGGTTCCTTTTTTTCTAATTTAATAATATTTAAGATCTGCCCCTTATAATAATTTTCTGATTTTATTTTTTTAATTAATTTTTTTATTTTGTCCATTTTTCACATATTTTTTTTAGGAGAAAATACATTCCTTTTATATCTTCGTTATTATGATAAATTATAGGGTTTAAATATTTTAAATTTCCGGTTTTTAAATAATTTGAGTAATAAATCTCTACCTGTTCAGATGAAATATCATTTTTTCTTTTTTTATTTAATATATTTTTTTCAATATCTTTAAGAGAAAAAGAATTTGATTCATTTTTAAAAGCTCTTTTTGAAAAATGCAGTAAATCAAAATTAAAAAAATGTTCAAAATTTTTATGGTCGATGCTATAATAAGAGAGCCGATTTTCAATAAAAGGTATATCAAAAGTTTTACCATTAAATGTTATAAATGCTTTTTTATTTTTCAGATATTTAACTATATCATATAAAATTTCGAATTCCGCAGCATCGTTTAATATGGTAAACTGTTTTATAATAAATTTTTCATTTTCAAAATATCCTAAACCGGTGGTTATTATAACAGATTCAAAGAATAATTCTTTTGTTTCAATATCGATAAATACCAAATCTTCTTTTTTAAAGTAAGAAAGAAGCATAAAAAATAATTTATGCGAGTGTGAAAAGCGGGTTTCTAATCTGCTTTTTAAATTTTCAAAATTGCTATCAAGTGAAAATAAAATATTTTCAACTTCCTCTTTAAAACAATCTATTTTGCCAGCATCTAATAAATTCATAATTCCTTTTTTATTTAAATTTATTGATTTTTTTTCTCTGATGCCATAAATCAACTCAAGCGTATTGATAAAATTATTTTTAAAAAATTCAAAATCAGGTAAAATAATGGTATCGGGGTAAAAAGAAGTTGATAATAGATATTCTGTTGAATTTTTAGAAATTATCTCTGATGGTATATTTATTTGAGATATGTCTTTTTTATCCTGTTTTTTTACTTTGAATCTATTGAGTATATAATCATTTAATTTCATAACCTTTCACTTCTTTTTTGAATGAGTTATAACATAAAAAAAGTTTTATATCAAATAAAAATTATATCATGATAAAATAACTCAATTCAAAATATGGCTTTAACGGGAATAAAAAGTATTGCAATTTTTAAAATAATTTGTATAATAAAACAAAGGAAGGTGATAAAATATGAATAAAAAGAACATATATATTTTTATTATTTCCCTCATCATCAGTTTTTTGCCGGGAATTATCGGGTCAATATTTACATCAGAAGCTATTACGGGATGGTACGCTTTACTTCAAAAACCTGTTTTAAACCCTCCAGACTGGATTTTTGCTCCTGTCTGGACAGTTCTTTACTTACTAATGGCAATTGCTTTATTTTTTCTTGTTAAAAAAGCGGGAAAACTTTCCTACATAAAATTTGCTTTAATACTATTTACAATTCAGTTAATATTAAATGGATTATGGTCATATGTATTTTTTGGTTTGAAATCATTAATTGGTGCTATTTTTATTATTATTCCTTTATGGATTACTATAATAATGTGTATAATGGAATTTAGGTTTATTTCAATTGCTTCTTCCTGGTTAATGGTTCCTTATTTATTATGGGTTTCATTTGCTGTATACTTAAATATAGCAATATTTTTATTAAATAATAAATAAAAGATATAAGGGAAAAGAAAGAGAGGTGAGTTTATATGGCAAAAAGAAAAAAAGAAATTAAGGAAACGGAAAAAAAGGCAATTACAGTAGCGCAATTAACAGAAGAGATCCGAAAAAAAGCAAATGAAATTTATTTAAAAAGAGTCAAAGAAAATAAGCCAGGAGATGAACTTTCTGACTGGCTTGAAGCTGAAAAAATTATAAAAGAAAAGTATGGTTTAAAATAAAATTTAAAAGGAGTATAAATGCCTGAAGGTGAAATTTTTATAGAAAAACGCAGGCATAAAAGGGTAGAAAAAAAATTAAAGGTTTTTTATAAAATATTAAATAAAGATGAAATAGAAAATGAAGTTAATGTTAAACAGGTTGTTGAAAGTTCAGATATAAGCATATCTGGTATTCAATTACTTTGTGGTGAAAAAATAGAAATAGAACAAATAGTAAGATTGGATATTATTATTGAAGAACATCAGGAACCGCTTACAACCTTTGCTGAAGTCAGATGGACAAAATTTGATGATAAAATACATAAATTCAGAGTGGGAATGGAATTTTTGGTTATAAAAGAAGAGCATATAAATATAATTAAAAATTTAACAGGGGAGTAAATTATATTTAAATTGTAATAGTTCAGCCATCATAATTCCATTTGTAAAAGTATGGTTATTAGTAAGGAAACACTTGACGGCGTCATTCTTAGGAAGCCGAAAGAAGGGTATAGAAGGGGAAATAAGGGCGTATGAGCCAATCTCGCAGTTAAAAGCGAAATAGGACAAGGCAAAAAGGCAATTGGTGATACTATTACCTAAGGAAGTTCCTTCTCCCCAGAGGGGAGAAGGATAGGATGAGGGGGTTGTTGTTAAGGTTGTGGTATACTGCAGGAAATAATAAGGGAAAAAATGAAGAGAACATTAACGAAAACAGCAAGGAAATTACGCAGAAGGCAGACAGAGGCGGAAAAACTTTTATGGAATCTATTGAGAAACAGAAATCTTGGCGGGATAAAATTCAGGCGTCAGTTTCAGGTTGGCGGGTATATAACTGATTTTGCCTGTTCTGAGAGAAAAATAGTGATAGAACTGGACGGCGGGCAGCATGCGGGTTGTTTAAAAGATGCTGAAAGAGATGTTTTTATTAAAAATAAGGGATATAGAATATTTAGATTTTGGGATAATGAGTTTTTGACAAATAAAGATGGGGTGCTGGAAAAGATACTTAACGAGTGCAATACCCCCTCACCCTTGCCCTCTCCACCAAGGGGAGAGGGAAAAAAAGAAAAACAAAGGGTGGACGAGGATTGACGAAGCAATCTGGCAATTGAAAAACGAAAGAAGACAACACTAAAAGGCGATCGGTAGTAAAATCAAGATTGCTTTGTCAGGCTCATCAAACGGTGTAATAGATGACCAAGGGAATCGTTCGCATGACTTCGAGATAACAAAATGAAAAAATTTAGTAATAGTTCAGCCACCAGAAGTGAACTTGGAAAAGTGTGGCTACTGGT
>DYJU01000039.1:9497-17930 GCA_020722985.1 Candidatus Methylomirabilis sp. | reverse complement strand
CTGCCTGCGACAGAGGTGAAAAATTTAATAATGTTATATATGCATCTATATTTTCTATATTACTTGTATTTATCAATGCAATTGAAAGTTTATTATCCCCCCTCTTATTTGAATAAACTTTTAAATTTGTATGCGAAGAAGATGATGAAACAAGAGTATTTCCCAATTCGTCTGCCGCAGAAAAAAATTTGTTTAAAATATAAAGCGACCAGAAAGACGAGCGTGGCTGGTATCTATATATGCTATAATTTCCTGAAAGCCCTCCGCCTTCTATACATCCAAAATCAGAAAATATATCAGGCGCCATCTGCCCTGGACCCGGTGTCCCAAAGTCTGTAAAATAAAAACCATAATCACCACCATTTTTCAGATAATTTAACATATATGCGTTTACAAATAATGCGTTATAAAATCTATTTGTAAATGCACTATCTATCCCATCGTTATATTCTGTAAGCCATATTGAAACATTCTGTGGATTAATACAGTAATTATTTATCCAGTTATTAAGCGGAGGCAATTCTGTATCCCATATATCAACCTGAGATAAAACAACTGCTTCACTTGCTGGCTGCCAGGTTGGATATCTATGTATTGAAATTGCTTTTATGATATCCATCCTGCCCTGACTTTGAATATATTTTAAAAAATTTTCTATATAATAATCCCAATTTTGTGGGTTATTTGATGCATTCATTGTTACATTTTCTATATCAAGTATATAGTTAAATTGTGGCATAACTATAATAGAAGAATCAACAGAAGTCATAGCATCATAAAATTCAATAAATCTTTTAGCATAAAATTTAGAATTTACAGGACCACCCGCTTCCCAGTTGCCTGCATTTTCATTTCCTATTTCCCAGTATTTAATATTATACGCTTTATAAACATTTGCATAATAAACCCAATCAGTTGCTTCCTGAGTTGTTCCTGTAAAAAAATTAACAGTAATTAAAGGTTCTGCAGGCGTGGTTAATCTTTTACAAATATCCATAAACTGTTCAAAATTCATGTTGCCATAATAATATAATTTATCACCTAAAGAAACTGATGATGAAACTGTTTTTGTCTGTTGCAAAGGATCTTTTGAATTTACAGTTATCTGCTGATTGCCATAAAATAATTTTATTTCTTTTATTTCATATTGATTAGTGCTATCAGAAGATGAAAGGCATAAAACTCTTATATATTTTGCATTTACCGTATTAAATGATAAATCTACTGAACCGCCTGTGCCAGATATTAAACCAATGGATGTATCAAACCATGCAGTATCATTATAAACCCAAACGCCTAATGTCCCAGGCCAATTCGCATTTGAATATTGAATTTTATATTGAGTTGCATAAGGTATTCCCCAATCAATTACTATTCTATTTACAGGAACAGGTTGATAAGATGAATTCTGTATTTCAAGGTATATCCACTGTTTATCATCTGCGTTAGAAAAACTTTTCCATGATGTTTCTAAATCATTATCTGTCATCATTGCTTCTTTTCTATAACCTGCTGATGTTGAACCTCTGTATTTACTTAAATTTACAAATCCCCTTGAAAAATTTGTAGGTGCAGGTGAACCATTTATTTTCCATATATCATTTTCATAGTGACCGTTTCCATTCCAGTGATATTCATTTGAAAGAGACCCGCCTGGAAATCGCAAAAAACGAAAACCAGCATGCTGAAATTGCCATGTATTAGTCTTTAAAAGTTGATATCCATCCCATTCTCCTGTATTTACTCCAAATGCAGATGCAGGAGAAAAAAAGTTTATATTATTATTGTAATCTACTGTTACATTTGATGTTCCACTATATGATATATCTGCTATTAAAAAAAATAATAAAAAAAATCTTAAATTTTTAAACATATTTCACCAAAATTAAATAATTAATATATATTATAACACAAAAATTGATTTTGGGTTAAAATTTAAGGATAAATAAAAAAGGAGATGAAAGAGCATATATTAAAAAGGTGAGGGAGCTTTTTAAACACTCTTTCAATCTCCAGTTATTTAGACATAATTTATCTTAAAATGTTTCGGTTTTTTTTATTAATTTGGTGAAATATTTTCCTGAATGATTTAAGTTAAACCAATTAATTTTATAAAAAAATCAGATTTCTACCTGTTTTTGACTTTTGAGAGTAATGGGCAAGTTTATGAAACGCAAATTCTTTCGTAATAGTTTAGCCACTGGTAAAACAAAATTAATCAATAAATTTTTTTGTTGTCATTTTAAAGTCAGGCGATTAATAACTTCTGCCTTCTATTCCCTCGTTTAATGAGCCTGACAAAGCAATCTTGCTTTTATACCCGATGCTTTCTTGACTTGTTTTCTTCCGTTTTCAACTGCGAGATTGCTTCGTCAGCCTTGTCCGTCCTTATTTTCCCTTCTTAACTTTTCTTTCGGCTTCCTAAGAATGACGCCGCTAAGTGTTTACTTACTAGTAATCATACTTTTACAAGTGAACTTATGGTGACTAAATTATTACGTTTTTTTATTTTTTAACCGCAAATCGTAAATTATATTATATTTCTTTCGTTTCTCCATAACTTTCAACTTTATAAAGCATTGTTTTTAACCTTTCTATCCTTTTTTCTACAGGCGGGTGTGTAGCAAATAGGTTATTATCTAAAAGGTAAGAAGGGGTGGTAAAATACATATGTTGCACGCCACGGTTAATCTCATCAGGATTATATCTTTCACTTCTTATTTTTTCTAAAGCACTGATTAAACCCTGCGGATATCTTGTAAGCAATGCAGAACTTGCATCAGCTAAATATTCACGCTGTCTTGATACTGCAAAATTTATGATACGCGCAACAATGGGTGCAATTATTGCTGCAATTACTGCAAATAATATAAAAAAAATTCCAACTCTGCCGAATCCTCTGCTTCTCATTCTTGTTCTGAATAAATTTCTTGTAATAAAATCAGAAAGTATAACTATCATTCCTATCAAAACAGCTGCTATTGAACTTACTAAAATATCATAATTTTTTATATGGCTCATTTCATGACCTATTACACCTTCTAATTCAAATTTATTAAATTTTTTTAAAGCGCCTTCTGTAATTGCTATGACAGAATGTTTTGGGTCTCTTCCTGTTGCGAGGGCATTTATCGTTTCATCTTTAATTACATATATCTTTGGTGGAGGATTTATACCTGCTGCGATTGCTAATCCCTCTACTGAGTTATAAAGTTGAGGGTAAATTTTTCTGTCTGCTTCCTGCGCCCCTATTATCGCAAGAACTATTTTATCGCTATGATAATAAGAAGTATAAATAGAAAATAATGAAATAATAAAGGCAATTATGATCCCAGCATAATAGTTACCATAAATTTCGCCTATAATATAACCAAGTCCAATTATTATTAAAGTAAAAAACAAAAATAAAAAAATTGTATTTCTTTTATTTTGTGCTATGTCTTCATAAATCATAAATTACTTAAAATTTAACCTGCGGAGCTTTCTTTTCCTCTTCCGCTATTTCAAAAAATTGACGTCTTATATGTCCAAACATAGCGGCAAATAAAACTGCTGGAAATTTTTGCTGATATTCATTATACATCCTTACTGTCTCATTATAAAATTGTCTCGCATAGGCAATTTTTTCTTCTATGCCTGTTAATTCTATCTGCAAATTCAAAAAATTCTGGTTTGCTTTAAGTTCAGGATAATTTTCAACAACAGCAAATAATGATTTTAAAGCCCCTGTAAGCATGTTATTTGCTTCGATTGCCTTGCCGACGTCATTACCGGCACTTTGCATCATCGCCCTTGCCTTTGTTACATTTTCAAAAACTGCTTTTTCATGTGCAGCATAACTTTTTACAGTTTCTACTAAATTAGGAACAAGGTCGGTCCTTTTTTTAAGTTGTACATCTATCTGAGCCCATGCTTCATTAGTTCTTACCTTTAAAACAATCAATCGGTTATAAATAAAAATTATCAACAAAAATAAAAAACCGGTGATTCCTATCAGAAGCCATACTGTACTCATTTTACACCTCCATTAATTCTTAAATTATTATAACATGTAATTATTTAAATAAAAGTAAATTTATTCACATAAATCATCCCTTGCAGGTCTTTTTTCTATTGAATCAAAAAGTTTTTCTAATTTAAAAGCCGCATCATATGAAAAAAATTCTAGTGGACATCTATCACAATTTTCATTATATCTTATACCAAAATGAACATGCGAACCATCTATCAACGAAATTAAATTTGCAATTTTCTGTCCTGCTTTTACATAATCACCGCTTTTAACAAAAATATTATTTTTTCTTTCAGTTTCTGAAATACTGCCGCCTATCTCAAAATGATATTCCAATTCTGTATTTGAAGAAACAGCGATTACAATTTTATAATTCGTACCGGGCAAACCCTGCCCCGTATTATAATTTATCTCTGTTACCACTCCATCACCACAAGAATAAAGAGGTGTTAAATAAAATTTCATTCCAAAATCAAAACCATTATGATTGGTAGACCGTAAAGCATCATAAACAACATATCCATAAGGTTGCATCCATTTAACATCTGACTCATTTACCGGCAAAAAAGAAAATTCGGGTTTTTGCGGGTTAAATTTTGGGTCATGTAAAAATGGATTTTTACATGAAAAAATAACAATTATAAATATTATTAATAACCCATTTTTAAAATTCATATCCCGCTCCAATCCCACAACGCAATTTAAAGAATAAATATTTATAATCAGAAATAATTATATTATTAATACAGATTTCAAATAATATTTCCCATAATTTAAATTTAAAACCAGCACCATTTTTATTAAATAAGCCATCGGTATAAAAGGATGTATCAGCAAAAATAAAAAAATTCAAATAATATAATTTAAAATAAATATCCGGCGAAAAAGAAAAAATATTGTAGGATGTAGCAAAGCCAATTCCAGGTCCTGCTTTTAAAAATAAATTTTCCTTATCCCCTAAAAATAAATTCCATTTTAAACTGAATCTGTTATCAATTCCCCAAAAGAAATTATCAAAACTTTCTTGAGAAAATAAAAACGAATAGGTAAAAGGACATCTTGAACAATTATGGAAATTTTCTATTGTTATTTCTCTTGAAAAAAATATATTTTCTGAAAACGCTCCAGAAATTCTCAAAAAAACTTCATAATTATCCGCCAGAATATTAAAACAATAAAAAATAAACAATAAACAAAAAATTTTTATCTTCATAAAATAATTCATCCTTTTCTTTATCTTATAATAACAAATTTGTAATAGTTTTGCCATTGGCAGAACAAAATCTGTTCAGATATAAATTTTTCGTTTGTCATTGCGAAGTCAGGCGAACGATAACTTCCGCATTTTATTCCACAGTTATTTGAGCCTGACAAAGCAATCTTGCTTTTATCACCGATCGCCTTTTTATCTTATCCTCTTTCGTTTTTAACTGCGAGATTGCTTCGTCAGCCTCATACGCCCTTTATTTTTCTTTCTTAGTTTTCCTTTCGGCTTCCTCGCAATGACAACGGCAATTATTTACTTATTAGTCGTCATACTTTTACAAGCGGACTTCTAGTGGCTGAACTATTACATCTAAACTTTTACAAAAAACTCACGATGGTTGAACTATTACAATTTTTTTTATTTAACAATTACTTTACCTTTACCTTTTTTAATTTCACCAATTATATAAACTTTTTCTTTTATTTCATTTGCTATTTTTTCTACATAATTTTTATCAATAACAAGAATCAATCCTATACCCATATTAAATACCTTATACATCTCACAATCGGAAATTTCACCATATCTTTGAATTAAATTAAAAATAGGTGGAATATCCCATTTATCTTTGAAAATTATGCAATCTGTATTTTTAGGAATAACGCGAGCAATATTATCATAAAATCCACCACCTGTTATATGAGCAATGGAGTGAATATAATTAAAATATTTTTGTATCAAAGGATAAACAACTTTATAATATGATCTATGCGGTGTTAAAAGCACATCTCCTGATTTTCCATTTATCTCATCAATATATTTATTATATGAAATCTTTTTTGATTCAAAAATTTTTCTTGCAAGTGTATAACCATTGGTATGCAAACCAGACGAAGTAAATCCGATAACAATATCGCCTTCTTTTACTTTATTACCTGTAATTATCCTTCCATTTTCTATTTCTCCTATAATAGTTCCAACAAGATCATATTCGCCATTTTTATAAACATCCGGCATTTCTGCTGTTTCACCAGCAATTAAAACGCAGTCATTTTCTCTACATGACGTAGATAAACTTTTTATTACTTCTGCAATCACTTCCGCTTGAACTTTCCCAATACCAATATAATCAAGAAAGAAAATAGGTTTTGCGCCCATAACAAGTATATCATTTACACAATGGTTTACAATATCATAACCAACATATTTATGAATATTCATCTTTTGTGCAATTTTAAGTTTTGTGCCTACACCATCAACGCTTGCCACTAACATTTTATTTTTTGAAATCTGGTAAACACCGCCAAATGTTCCAAAATCAGTTTTAACATTTTTATTATAAGTCAATTTAATAAACCCTTTAACTCTTTTTAATATTTCACTTTTTTTATCAATATCAACCCCTGCTTTTTTATATGCGTTTTTCATCTTTTCTCCTTTTAAAATTTTGGATATGAACCTAAAACTTTTATTGATCCACACTCTTTTTCAATTTCTTTTAATGCAATTTTTACTTTTTTATCATTTACATGACCTTCAAAATCAACAAAAAAATAATAATCCCATGCTTTCTTTTTAGAAGGCCTTGATTCAATATTAGTTAAATTTATCTTATATTTAGCAAATGGTTTTAGCAAACTATATAAAGCACCTACTTTATCCTTTATTGAAACCATTATTGATGTTTTATCATTACCAGTCAGATCGCCGATGCTATTGCTAATAACAAAAAATCTGGTGATATTATCCGGCATATCTTCTATTGATTCAGCAAGAATATTTAATCCGTAATAATCAGCAGCTAATTTACTTGCAATAGCAGCTGTGCCTTTTTTTTGAGATGCAAGTTCAGCGCCCTTTGAATTACTTGATACTTCTTTTAATGCGATCTTGGGCAAATTTGATTCAAGCCATAACCTGCATTGAGAAAACGATTGCGGATGCGCAAAAATAGTTTTTATTTTCTTTATATCTTTTTCCTTAGATAAAAGGTTATGTCTTATCTGAAGCAATATTTCTGAATAGATTTTTAAATCAAAATCTACAAACATATCATAGGTGTAATTAACCGCTCCTTCTGTAGAATTTTCAATCGGTACACATCCATAATCGCAGTTGCCTTTTTCAACTTCTAAAAAAACATCCTTTATACTGTTTACAGCCACATAATCTATTTTACTGCCAAATCTTTGTATAGCGGCAAGATGGGTATAAGACGTAGGTGGACCCAAATATACTATTTTTTCTTTTTTCTGAAGGAATCTACTTACTGAAAAAATTTCATTATAAATACTTTCTATATCTTTTTCACCTAATATTCCTTTATGTTTTTTTAAACTTCTTAAAATTTGAGTTTCCCTTGCAGGATCATAAACAGGAAAATTTTTATCTTTTATTTTTGCTATTTCTAAAACATTTTTTGCTCTTTCATTTAATAACTTTATTATCTGTTTATCAATTTTATCAATTTTTTTTCTAAAAATTTTTATATTTTTCATTTTACCTCCTCTTAAAATAATTTATCTCATCAGGAGTCAAAAATCGCCAATCCCCATACTCCAGTCCTTTTATTGAAACTATACCAATACTTTCACGCTTTAGCCATAAAAGTTCTAAACCAACTTCTTTACACATTTTCTTTATAAGATGGTTCATCCCTTCTGTAACTGTAATTGAAATTATATCATTTTTTTCTTTTCTAAAAAGGATTTTTATTACCTTTGGCTTAATAAATTTACCTTCTATTTTAATTCCATTTTTTAATTTTGTTAATTTATTATCTTCAATCCTACCTTTTATTTTTAAAGTATATCTTTTTTCAACTTCATATTTAGGATGCATAATTTTATCTGCAAATTCACCATCATTAGTTAAAATAAGGCAACCCGTTGTATCAAAATCCAATCTACCTGCAGGGTAAAGTCTTTGTTTTATTTTAAACTTAATAAGGTCAATAACTGTTTTTCTTCCCTTTTCATCAGATGTTGAACAAATATAATTCCTCGGTTTGTTAAGAACAATATAAATTTTATTTTCAATTTTTATCAGTTTACCTTTATATTTAACATAATCTTTTTCTGGATTAATATCATATCCACATTCTGTTATTATTTTACCATTTACTGTTATTTTGCCCTGTTTAATTAACTCTTCGCTTTTTCTCCTTGAAGCAATCCCACAATAAGCAAGATATTTTTGTAACCTCATGTTTCAT
>DYJU01000039.1:0-9397 GCA_020722985.1 Candidatus Methylomirabilis sp. | reverse complement strand
CCTCATCCTCATCCTCATCCTCATCCTCATCCTCATCCTCATCCTCATCCTCATCCTCATCTCCATCTTCATCTTCTTCTTTTTCTCTTATTTGTTCTTCTTTATCCTGTCCTTCAATTTCTTCCACTCCTTCATTTGTTATTTCTATTTCATCACTACCTTCATCTTTATTATCATTTTCCTGAAATAATGAAATTTGCTCATTTTTTTCTTCTTCTAATTTTTGTTGCCAGTTATCAGCATATTCTTCTTTTTCAAGCACACTTTTAACTTCTTCTATCTTTGGCAAATCATCAAGTGAATTAATGCCAAGGTATTGTAAAAATTCCCTTGTTGTTGCATAAAGTAAAGGCCTTCCTGGCGCATCTTTACGTCCAACAATTTTTATTAATTTTCTTTCTAAAAGCGTATGATAAACTCCATCAGAATTAACTCCTCTTATTAATTCTACTTCCTGTTTTGTAACAGGCTGTTTGTATGCAATTATAGAAAGAACTTCCATAGCCGGTTTTGATAGTCTTGCAAGTAATTTATTTTTATATAATTTTTTTATAAATTGTGCGTATTCTGGATATGTAACTAACTGATAACCACCTGCAATTTGTTCTAATTTTATTGATGCTCCACTTTCCTTTAATTTGGTATTCAACACTTCTAATCCTTCCTGTATTTCTAAAACTGGTTTTTCAATAACTTCAGAAAGCACATTTACAGGCAGCGGTTTATCAGTTGCAAATAATAATGCTTCTATAATGTTTGCTAATTTTTCCTTATTCATTTTCACTTTCTCTATTCAATTATATCATTTAAAATATTTTCATCAAAATTTTTGTCAAGCATAATTATATTTATGTCATCAAATAACTTTTCCTGTTTTACAGTAATAATTTTTAATTTTAAAAGTTCTAAAATGGCAAGAAACAAAGCTATTATATATGCTTTATTTAGGTTTCTGGCACACAATTTAAAAAAACTTAAAAACTCTACATTTTTTAATTCATTAACAAGTTCCATTATCCTGTCTTTTACTTTTATTGATTCACTTGATATCACATATAATTTTCGTTCTTTCACCCTTTCAATAACAGAATCCATAGCTTTAATTAAAGCATATATATCTAAAGAAAGTTCTTTATCTTCTTTGCTTATACTTATTGGATGCAACCTTTCAAAAATTTCTCTTTTCTTCGCTTCAAATAATCTCATTTTCTCAGAAATCTCTTTAAATGTACTATACTCTAAAAGGTGCTGAACAAGATCGGTTCTTGGGTCTTCTTCCTGCCCTTCTATTATTTCATCTTTTGGAAGTAACATTTTAACTTTTATATACATAAGCGTTGCAGCAATAACAATAAATTCGCTTGCCACATCTAAATTTAATTTTTTCATCATCTCAATATAATTTAAATATTCCGCAGTTATCTGTGCAATAGGAATATCATATATATCTATCTGATTCTTTTTTATAAGGTAAAGTAAAAGGTCAAAAGGACCTTCAAATACTGCTAACTTTAGTTGATAGGCATCTCCATTCATATTAAAAATCCAGTTTTAATTTCATTTTTTCTCTTACTATTTGCATTGTTTCTTTTGCTGTTTGTGCTGCTTTTTTATTGCCTTCTTTTATTATATCTTTTATTTTATCGTTATTTTTTTCAATTTCACTTCTTTTTTCTCTAATTGGAGTTAAAACTTCATTTAATTTTTTAGCAAGTTGTTTTTTACAGTCCACACAACCACGTTTCCCCTGCCTGCATTCTTTTATTATATCATCTAATATTTCCTTGTTATATATTGTATGAAAAGCACATACCACACAATTATCTGGATGTCCCTTATCATCTTTTTTTATTTTAAGTGGGTCGGTAAACATCTGTCTTACTTTTTCTTCAACTACATTTTGCGGATCTGATAAAAAAATTGCATTATTATAACTTTTACTCATTTTTCTTCCGTCAATTCCCGGAAGTTTTGGCATTTGAGTTAAAATTTCCTTTGGTTCATTAAAAAATTTACCATATAAAAAATTAAACCTGCGGGCAATCTCTCTTGTTAATTCTAAATGTGGTCTCTGATCTTCTCCTATTGGAACCTTATGTGCATTATAAAGAAGAATATCAGCTGCCTGCAAAACGGGATAACCTAAAAATCCATAAGTTGAGAGATCTCTATCTTTTATTTCCTGCTTTTGCTCTTTGTAAGTTGGGTTTCTTTCAAGCCATGGAACTGGAGTTAAAAGTCCGAGTAAAAGATAAAGTTCAGAATGTTCCTTTACCTCTGATTGTATAAAAAGCGTCGCTTTTTCAGGGGAAATACCTACACTTAACCAGTCCTTATACATCTCAATTGTATTATCTTTTACATTGCCAGGATTTTCATAATCAGTTGTTAAAGCATGCCAATCTGCAACCATGTAATATACTTCATAGGTATTTTGCATCTCAATATAGCTTTTTAAAACCCCTTCTAAATGGCCCAAATGTAATTTCCCTGTCGGTCTCATTCCGCTTAATACTCGTTCCATTTAAACTCCTCCATCTTTTTAATTTACATTAAAATTTTAATTAAATTCTGCAATAAATAAAATACAGGATATAAAAAAATTTGTAAAATACCAGTAATCATTAAAAATAGTATAATAAAAATACCGTATGGTTCTATTTTCGCATATTTATATGCGAGTTCATCAGGCAAAAATCCCATAAGTATTTTTGAACCATCAAGAGGTGGTATTGGTATTAAGTTAAATGCTGCAAGTATAATATTTATTAAAATACTATAACCTAAAACTAATGATAAGCCATCCGAGCGTAATATTTCAAAAAAAAATAAAAATTTCATAAGTAACACACTTATTATTGCAAGTAAAATATTTGAAACAGGTCCAGCAGCAGAAACAAGCATTACATCTTTCTTATAATTTTTAAAATAAACTGGATTAACAGGAACTGGTTTAGCACCACCAATTATAAAAGGCATACCAGAAAATATCATGAGAGCAGGTAAAAGTATTGACATAAAAGGGTCAATATGCGGTAAAGGATTTAAAGTTAATCTGCCTGAATACTTTGCAGTAGGATCGCCAAGTTTATAAGCAACATATCCATGCGCTACTTCATGCACTATAACCGCAAAAACCAATACTGTTATTTGTATTAATATTCTTATAATATTGTCCATTTTTACCTTTTAATTTATAAATTTTTAAATAATTATAACATATAACAATTAAATATCAAAGAAAAATGAAAAAAAATTTTAGTATTTATCAAGGATTCTATTTTTTAGAATTTGCAATCCAGTTTTCTATAAATGGACCCACCTGTGTTGCTGGACTAAAAATTTCAAAAATTTCTATATCATAATTTATCCCTTTTAGATTTACAGGTTCTTCAACTTTGGTAAAAGTTATATATTTTTCTAATACCCTATCAAAATAATAATAGATATCAAAAGAAAAACCTATTTTTTCTTTATCAACAAAAAATATCTCAACTTCATTACGCAAAGAATTATATACTTCCTGTGTAATTACAATACCCTGATTAAAAAGTTTTTTCTTATGTGAAAAAACCTTTTTAGGCAAATTTTTCATACCGTATAATTTATCAACGTATTCTTTGACTTCAGGCGAAGACCCGGAAAGTCGTGCCGCTTGATTAAGATTGGGAGAAAGCACTATATTAAATTTTATATTTTCTTCACCAATCACTGCAATAAAAAGTTCTCCTTCGGTTATTGCTATTCCGATTTCAACAATTGGCATTGAATATTCCTGCGCTATTTTTTTAATTATTTCTTCTATATTTTCTTTTTTATCCAGATTAATAAAATGTAAAACTTCTTTTATATCTTCGCTTAAATATCTTTCATCTATTTTTAAATTTAAAATTTGCTTATTTGAATTGATAATTCCCAATTTTATAAGGTCAAGGTAAATCTTTTTTTCTTTTTCTTTTACTTTTTCATCTGCTTGCTTCCTTAATTTATTAAATTCCGCCTGAATAAAATAGGAAGCCCTGATTGCATCAGTGATTTTGCTGAAATGTGCAGCATAGCCATCTCCCGCAAAATAAATTTCATTACCATTATGCTCTTTTGATATCCTATAAACAGAATTGAGATATGGTGTCAAAAAAGATGCCGTATCTTTTGTAAGTTTCATAGTCGTTTCAGTAAAATTACGTAAATCTGCAAACAAAAAAAATCTTTTTTTACCTTGTTTTTCTTCTTCGCCTGGATACATTAAACCATCTTCCCTTATATAAAATAAACTTCCTTCCTGAAAAATATTTTCTATTCTTACTTTTTTATCATTGGTTATCATCTGGCAATCAAGTATTTCCTTTGCATTTTCTACATAAGATTTTATAACGCTTTGCCTTAATAATTTAACTCCAAACATTTCATCACTATAAGCAGTTCGTTTTCCGTATTTTTGCCTTATTGTATGAAAATTATTTGTTATAGTAAGATAGTAAGAAAAATTTTCTAAAGTCGTAGTTATTATTTTTCCCAGTTCCTTACCACTTACAGTATTGAAAAATCTATTATGACTCCTTGATATTCTTTCAGTTGCATCATTTATATATCCAAGTAATTTTTTTGTTTTTTTTGTCTCAAAGGGTTTTATAATTTTAGCAAGATAACTCCTCAGTTTTACATCAAAAAACATATCTTCTATTGCTTCTTCCTGTTTAATAAAATTTAAAAGTTCATTGCTTCCTATATCCCTTATAATATCTTTTAACATATTTAAAACTATTGATTTTTCATATTTAACAATTAAACGTTCCTTAAATTCTTTTTCTTTATCTATGCTTTTTAAAAAAAGTTTTTTTTCTTTTTTAAAAGAAAGCATTAATTTAATATAATTTGTATTTGATAAGATATTCTTTAGATTTCCATGAAGTTTAACTTTATTAGAATTTTGAACTATATTTTCAAAAATCTGTAAAAATTTAGTTAAAATCGTTCTATCAATAAATATTGCCTTATCTTTTGAAAATATTATTTTTTCAATACTGGCAAAATCTGCAATGTCATTGTAAATTATTACATACCTGTTTATAAGTGGTTTAATTTTGCTTTTTTCCGAACCTAATTTTTCTATTCTGATTTTATCTATTTCCTTATCTTCATAAATTTCAATTAAAATTATTTCAAATATTTTCCCTAAAAGAAAATGTAAAGTGTCTTTTAAGATAGAAAATTTTTCAAAATGTTTAAAAAAGTATTCTTCTATTATAGAAGAAAATAATGTAACAATAGAAAGCCATGTAAAAAATTCAAAATCCTGTATTTTTGTTTTTTTCTGATTTTCTATAGCATTTAAAATTATATTACGTAGTTTTAAATGCATTTTGCTCTTATTATTATAATACCATTCAGAATATTTCTGCCAGTTCAAGTCATTAAATTCTGAAAAGGTCAGAAAAAAGAAATCCACCATATTTTTGTCAGCAGGTAACGCCCCAAAATCTTTAAAACCATACTGCGAAAAAACAAGATTTACAAAACTATTTATAAAATCAAAAACTTCCTTTTCAAATTCATAAAGAAATGTTACTTGATAAAATTTATTTGTGGGATCATAAGAAACTTCTGAATTTTTATGGACAAAATTTATATCTATCTCAACCGGAAAAATTTCCACTTTATCTTTTTTCATTAAGTTTCCTTTTTATTTCAATGTAATAAAATCACCTATTTTTATATCAAATTCATCTATGCTATCTTCTTTTAATTCAATGGTATCTTTTGCTTTTAGACAACCTGTAATCTTAAAAGGTTTTAATTTTCTTTTTAAATAAATTACTTTTCTTTTATTATCAAGCATAACAATATCTATTGTAAATCGCATAAAAAACGTATGGATCATATTACAATCAGGAATATAAATGAAACAATCATCTGCGAATTTGCATTTTAATAATCCCTGTAATTTACTAATATAATTATTTGCCAGTTTAATGTTTTTTACTATCAACTTATTATTATGATATAAATCCATCACATACCGGACATTAATCTAATTATTACAGGCCCAAAAAGGACTATAAAAACAACAGGGAAAATAAAAATAATAAGTGGTATTAAAAGTTTAACAGGTGCTTCATGCGCTTTTCTTTTTAATGTTTGAAATCTTTTTGCACGGATTTCATCTGCCTGAGCCCTGATTATTTCTTTTACGTTTCCGCCGTATTTATCCGCCTGAATGAATACATTTGCAAATCCGGTTACTTCTCCTAAATTCAATTTTTTATTCATATCTAAAAGTGCCTCTGAAAAACTTTTGCCTATATTAATATTATTTATTACAATTTTTAATTCTTCGGCAAAATCATTTTTATTTCTTTCTGAGTATTTTGAAATTGATTTAATTATTGAAAGTCCGCCTTCTATATTTGCAGATATTATATCTATAGCATTTGGCATTTCCTTTAGAATATTTTCATCTTTTCTTTTTATTTTTGCTTTTAGAACAATTTCAGGCGTAAAAAATCCTGCGACAGCAAAAATAAAACTTAATAAAGTATTTTCAAACAATATAAAAGAAATTATAAAACCAATTATGAAACCAATTTCTTCAAAAATAATAAAGTTTTCACAATAAAATGGCACTTTCAGGTTTAACCTTTCAATCAAAAATTTTATTCTTTCATATCTTTTAAATTTTATAAATCTCCTATTGAAATCCAGTATATATTTTTTCAAATAACCAAAAAAATTTTTTATATTACCATTCAAAGAAATAGTTTTATTGCCCTTTAATATACTTATATTTCTATATCTATAAACGAGTATCAGGATAAGGTATAAAAAACTTGTTATTGATAAAAAAAATAAAAATAAAATTAAAATTTTCATTAAAATTACCTTTCGCTATTCAATTTTTACCATCTTTCGTATAAATAAAATTCCAAAAATTTCCATAATAACTGATACGCAAAGTAAAATTATACCTGCCTGTGTTGTAAATAATGGCTGAACAAATTCAGGGTCAATAAAATAAATTGCAATTATTAAAAAAAATGGTAGCAAACCAACTATAAATCCTGATAAAATTCCCTGAGATGTTAACGCTTTTAATTCCCTGTCTATTTCTTCCCTTTTCCTTATTGTTTTTAAAATATTTTCCAGGATACTGCTTATGTTTCCACCTGCTTCAATACCTGTAATAAGTGCAGAAATAAGTATTTCATTTTCTTTTGTCTTTATTTTATCTGCCAGTTCCTGTAAGCCTTCTTTTAAACTTTTTCCTAAGGAAATTTTATTTAATAAATCTTCCATCTCTTTACCAATCGGACTTTTATCTTTTTGAGCAATAATTTTAAATGCATTTGATACACTCAATCCTGCCTTTAAACTGGAAATAAGCGATTCAATAAAGCCAGGTAAATTTTTTGAATATTCAGAAATATATTTTTTATGTTTATATTCTATATATAACTTTGGTAAAATAAAATCCAGTATCAACCCAATAAAAACAATTAGAATATTCATTGTTAAAACAAATAAAACTAAAATCAATACTGCAAGTAGAATTTCTATCTTAACAATCTCTTCTTTTTTAATGATTATAAAAGCGTTATTTATTTTTTGATTTATATCTTTAATATATTTACTCCATGCGCCTTTTAAAAAAGAAAAAATTTCAGAATAAAAATATACAGCAAGGGATATTGATATAAAAAATAAAAAAGGTATAATTATTTTCATAATTTTAAAATTGATCTAAAAATCTTAAATCATTTTCATAAAATAATCTTAAATCATCAATGCCATATTTTAACATTGCTATTCTTTCAACTCCCATACCAAAAGCAAAACCTGTCCATTTTTCAGGGTCATATTTTACTGCTCTGAAAACATTGGGATGTATCATCCCAGCCCCTAAAATTTCAAGCCAGCCTGTTTGTTTACAGACAGGACATCCTTTTCCCATACAATTAACACATTGAACATCTACTTCTGCAGATGGCTCTGTAAATGGGAAAAAACTTGGTCTGAAACGGGTTTTCAAATCTTTCCCAAAAATTTCTTTTGTAAAAAGATCTAAAACTCCTTTTAAATCACTAAATCTTATATTTTTATCTACCATAAAACCTTCCACCTGATGAAAAACAGGTGAATGAGAAGCATCAACAGCATCTCTTCTGAATACCCTGCCCGGGGCTATTATTTTTAGTGGTGGTTTCTGTTTTTCCATAACGCGCACCTGTATAGGTGAAGTATGTGTTCTTAAAAGGTTTTTATCATCTATTTTAAAAGTATCATGCATATCTCTGGCAGGGTGATCTATGGGAAAATTTAATGCTTCAAAATTATAATAATCTGTCTCTATGTCAGGTCCTTCTGCGATTGAAAATCCCATTCTTAAAAAAATACTTTTTATTTCTTCCATTACCTGGGTTAAAGGATGGAGTTTACCCTTTTTTATATTATATGCAGGAAACGTCACATCAATATTTTTCAATTCTTCCTGTTTTATTTTTTCAATTAAGAATTTTTCTTTTTCAGTATATAATTCTTCAAAATATTGTTTTAAATCATTGATTTCTTTGCCTTTTTGTTTTTTTTCTTCTTTATTTTTTAGGTTTTTTAATTCCTGAAATAATTTACTGATAATACCATTATTACCCCTATACTTTGATGCAAAATTCTTCAAATCTATTTCATTATTAATCTGTTCTGCTTCATTCCTTAACTGTTCTTTTAATGTTGATATATCCATTTTTTCTCCATTATAATATTAAAAATATAAATAAATATACTTTATAAAATGGAGTTTGTAAAGAATTTTTTCACAATTTTAAAACAAGGAATTTGAAGGGTTATTTTTTAATTATTACCTTTTTTCGTTGTTTTTTTAATTCCTGATTTTTATTAAATTCTTTATAAAGTAAATATGCGGAAATACAGCCAGTTTTTTCAAAAATATCCCAGATTCTTTTTGAATAATTCTTCAATTTTAAGTTTTTCATAATAAAAAACTCCCTCACCTCTAAAATATATCTCTTTATTTATTTAAATTATAGCATATTTTTCAAAAAAGTCAAGAAACGGGCAAACTCAAATATGGTGGATACTTGAAAAGGCTAAACGCCCTAAAAGAAATTAAGGTAAAGACGACCATACTTAAGCGTCTTTCTAAAAAAGCATGGGTGGACAACTAATTCTACTTTTACTACCGATTACCTTCTCTACTTGTTCTCTTATCGCTAGACAACTGTGAGATTACTTCATTAATCCTTCTATTATCCTCAGTTTTTCTTTCTATACATTCTGTTCCCTAAAGCGAAATTCTTTTATTTAAAATATTTTAAAACATCTCTTGTAATAATTCAGCCACTGGTAGAACAAAATTGATAAATAAATTTTTTCATTTGTCATT
>DYJU01000038.1 GCA_020722985.1 Candidatus Methylomirabilis sp. | reverse complement strand
GATTAATAAGGAGTATATGGAAAGTGTATACCATGTGTCTCATAATCCCTATTTTCTTATAATTTTGATTGACACTTTAATAATTTTTTTTTATAATTTCTACTATAATAAATCTCTATTTTTTTTCAAAATATTATAATTCAGGAGAAAAAAAATGCCAAAAAGAACTTATCAACCACACTGGAAAAAAGCAAAAAGAAAACATGGTTTTTTAAAAAGAATGAGCACAAAAAGTGGTAGAAAAATAATAAATAGCCGCAGAAGAAAAGGCAGAAAACAGTTGACAAAGGTTTGATTTTTGACAATAAAAATATTATCCACAAGAAAAAAAATTATTAATTTAATTAAAAATGGCAAAAAATTTGAAAATAATTATTTTAAATTATATGTTTTAAAAAGTGAAAGTTTAAACAATAAACCCGTATTATATGTTGCAAATATATCAAAAAAGTCAATTAAAAAAAGCAGTTTAAGAAATCTTTATAAAAGAAGGATAAAATCAGTGTTTCATAAATTGAAAAAAAATTTAAAAAATTCAGAAATACTAATAATTCCAAAAAATAACCTTTATTTATTAGATACTTATAAAAAAATTGAAGATAATTTGTCGAATTTATTTATTATGGTTTAAAACTATATGAAAAAATTTATTATTTCATCTATAACTTTTTATCAAAAATTTATTTCGCCATTTTTACCGCAAAGTTGCAGGTTTTATCCAACGTGTTCGCAATATGCAAAAGAAGCAATAGAAAAATACGGGATAAAAAAAGGCACTTTTAAATCAATAAAACGCCTTTTAAAATGCCACCCTTTTCATCCTGGTGGTATAGATAAAGTTTAAAATTAAAGGAGATACTATGAGAAATGATACACAAAGATTAATAATTTTTTTATTGTTATCTTTCGCAATTTTGTTTTTTTATAATACATGGTTTTTGCCAAAACCTGTAAAACAACCATTACCCCAGACCACTTCAACTACCGGTCAACCAATCCCATTACCAACAAAAGAAAATAAAATAATAAAGGAAACAAAAAAAGAAAAATTTTTAACTGCCATAAAACAGGAAAAAGAATATACATTAGAAAATAATTTAGTCAAAATAACTTTTACAACTGTTGGCGGTGTTTTAAAAAGTTATATATTAAAACAATATTCGGATAAAATAGGTAATAAACAAAATAAGGTTGTAGAATTACTACCAAATCCTTATTCTTTTTCCTATCTTTTACTACATCAAACATCTTCACAGGATATAATAAACATTTTGCCCTGGAAATTTGAAGGGGTTCAAAAAGACGAGAAATTAAGTAAAATTATTTTTTCGAGAGAAATTGACAAAGGAATATTCTTATACAAAGAATTTTCATTGCCTGAAAATTCTTATGAATTACAAACAACTATAAAATTTTTAAATACAAATAACATTCCTTTTGCTATTAAAGATTTAAGATTATCCTGGGGTCCAAATATACATTTTCTTCCGCAGGATATGGAAAAATATAAAGCAGGAATGGGTTATCAGTATCATAAAATATTATATGAAACTCAATCAAAAATTTTTAAAAATATCAATTTAAATTTAAAAGCAAAAGAAAGTAAAATTATTTTTGTTGAGGAACCATTAAAGTGGTTGCTTTTAAAAGATATTTATTTTTTAACTTCTTTTATTACTAAAAATACAGAAGATATAAAAAAGTATTTTTATAAAGAAGGTGCTGGTGGTTTTGTAGAATTAGGTATTGATTTTAAGGATATACTATTAGAAAAAAAATCAGAACATATAATTTCAATAAATTCTTATATTGGTCCACAGGAATATAAAAGATTAAAAAAATTAAAAATGGAAAAATCAGTTGATCTTGGCTGGATCTGGTTAAGACCGATTAGCGTTGCTGTCTTTTATTCAATAGATTTTTTATATAAACTAACAAAAAATTATGGTATAGCAATAATTCTTTTAACACTTATTATTCGTGGGTTACTATGGATACCATCCCAGAATAGTTATAAACATATGAAAGACATGCAGAAAAAAATGAATATAATAAAACCGCGCATGGAGACTCTAAAAAAAGTATATAAGGATGATCCGCAAAAATTAAATGAAGAAACCATGAAGTTATATCGCGAATATAAAATAAACCCTTTTGGCGGTTGTTTGCCAATGCTATTACAATTACCAATATTCTTTGCCTTATATGCCACACTTATCAACATGGTTGAATTAAAAGGAGCTTATTTTATGCTATGGCTGAAAGATTTATCAGCCCCTGACCCGTTTTTTGTTTTGCCTATTTTGATGGGTGCAACTATGCTTATACAACAAAAAATGAGCGTAACTCCTTCACCAAGTTCTGAAGCAGAAACCCAGCAAAAGATAATGACATACGGAATGCCTATCTTTCTTACATTCCTTGCTTTTAATTGGCCATCAGGACTCTTACTTTACTGGTCTGTTTCAAATATATTTTCAATTTTCCAGCAATTCTTTGTAAATAAATCAAAAGTGTAAATTTTATGTTTTTTGTAAAAATAACAAAAGAAAAAATATCAGATGCGGTTAAAAATTTTCTAAACAAAAATGCCTGTTCAATAAAAGATATCTCCATAAATCTTATTAGTGAAAAAATTTTTACAGATAAAAAACAATATACCGTTGAAATTTGTAAAAAAAGAAATTTTAAAAATTCCTTTTCATTTACCGAAGATGATAAAAATAAAATAAAAATTATAATTGATAAAATACTCAGGGATATGTATTTTAAAAATTTTGAAATTAATATTTATCAGGAACAGAACTATAATTTTTTAAAAATTAAAACAAATGGCAAGGATGGTCTTTTAATTGGCAAAAATGGACAGAATATCTATTCCTTTCAGTATCTGTTATCTATTATAATTGCACAGGAATTAAAAAAGCATATCCCGCTGATAGTAGATATTGATTCTTATTATGAAAAACATATTGTTTATCTTATAAAAAAAATCAAAACAATTGCAGAAAAATTAATAAATGAAAAGGACGAATATTTAACAGAACTTTTACCACCTAACGAAAGAAAAATAATTCACGAAGAAATAGCAAAATTTGATTCATTAAAAACTTTCAGTGTGGGAAAAGAGACATATAAAAAAGTCGTAATTACTTCCCTTTTATAAAAATTATGAATACAACAATAGTTGCACCTGCTACATATCCTGCCGAAAGTGCAATCGGTATAATAAGAATATCAGGTCCTGAAACTTTTGCCATAATAGAAAAAATTTTTTCTTTTAAATCACAATCAATTAATTTTGAAAATGTTAAATCACATTCGGCCCATTTAGGATTTATAAAGGATAAAAATATTTTAATTGACAAAGTTTTGCTTACCATTTTCAGGTCTCCTTTTTCTTATACAGGAGAAAATATGGCAGAAATAAGCTGTCATGGCAATCCTTTTATAATAAATAAAATAATTGATATTTTAATTAAAAATGGTTGTAAAATTGCAGAACCGGGCGAATTTACAAAAAGGGCATTTTTAAATGGAAAAATGGATTTATCAGAAGCAGAATCTGTTGCGGATATAGTTTCTTCTAAAAATGAAATTTCATTAAACCTTGCCCTAAAACAACTTACCGGTCAGGAAAAAAATTTAATAACCAATTTAAGAGAAAAAATCATATCTGTCATTTCCCTTATTGAAACAGATCTTGATTTTTCTGATAGTGTTGAAAATATAGAAATGGAAAAAATTAAAAATTTGTTATATGAGACCATTAAAGAGATAGAAAAACTTATAAATTATACAGATGAAGGAATAATGTTAAAACACGGTATAAAACTTGTTATTACTGGAAAACCAAATGTTGGAAAATCAAGTCTATTAAATGTATTATTAAAAAAAGAAAAAGCAATAGTAACTCATATCCCGGGAACTACGAGGGATATTATAGAAGATACAGTAACCATTGAAGGTTTACCATTTAAAATTTATGATACGGCCGGGATAAGAAAGCCAAAAGGTCTTATTGAAAAAATCGGAATAAAAAAAACAAAGGATGCCATAAAAAAATCTGATTTGATTTTATTTATGATTGATGGTTCAAAAAAAATAAATAAAGAAGATATTAAAATCTTTTCCGAAATAAAGAAAAAAAATTTTTTAATTGTTGTAAATAAACTTGATCTAAAATTGATCTATGATGAAAAAAAATTAATGGATATATTTAAAATTGATAAAAATAGATTGTCTTTCATCTCCGCACTTAAAAATAAAGGAATAAATGACTTAACAAAAATGATAAAAAATATTATAATAAATAGTAATAATTTTATTTCTCCAGAAGAGATTGTTATTTCAAATTTAAGACATAAAACATCTTTAAAAAATGCTGTTAAATTTTTAAAAAAAGCAATTGAAAATCTTAATTCTTATGAAATTGCTGTTGTTAATATAAAAATTGCAGCAGATTTTCTGGACAAGATAATTGGCAAAATAGTAGATGAAAATATTTTAGATAATATTTTTAAAAATTTTTGTATAGGAAAATAAAATGAAGAAAACAATTATTACTACTACTATTTTTATTATTGTTACGATTTTAATAATAATCTTTAAAAACGAAATTACACATATTAAAAAAAAATACAACCAGATAAAAGCTGGTGATCAGGCAATAAACTTCACCTTAGGATTTACAGAATCAAAAACTATAACACTTAATGATTTTTTAGGTAAAATTAATTTGATTTTAGTTTTTTTAAATGAAAGCCCGGAATCTTTTAAAACTGAACAGATGCTTTATAAATTTAATAATGATTTTTTATCAAAAAGAAAAGATATTTTACTTTTCTTTTTAAAAAAAACAGGCGATTTTATAATAATAGAAGAAAAAACAAATTATTTTAATTTAAAATATAGAACCTTTTTTTCTAAAGTTCCCGAAGTATATAATTTTTCTTCGTTACCTTCTCTTATATTTATAGATAGATATGGCATTATTAAAATTTTATATAATGGTTATTCGCCAACTTTGATAAAGGATCTTCAAAACAATCTGGTATTTATAAAATGAATTTCAACTGGAAATATTTTTTAGTAATTGCTCTTTCTTTTCTTATTGGATTATACGGATTATTTTTAATAAAAAACGCCTATTATAAAAATCTTGCAGTTTTTACAATTTTATCTGAAATAAACTTTCTAAAAGAAATGCCATTTTTACTCAGCAAAGAAAAATTAAATAAACTTCCCATAGCACACGAAAATTTGATTTTAAAATATAATAAAGACCTTTTACTAACTGCAAAAGTTTCAGATTTTAATAATATAAATTCTATTTATGATATTAAATTTATTTTAAATTATAAAGAAAAAGAAATTTTAAATCTGTCATGTCTGATTGATACAAGGATACGCAAATGAATAAAATAAAAAATTTTTTATTTATCATATCAATAGTGTCATTTTTAATTATGCAGTTTTTCCTTTTAAAATATATAATAAAATTGTATTCGTTTGATAAATTTTTTTTCTTAGTAAAAAAAATAGAAAAAATTATTTATATCTCTTATAGTTTTAATGAAAATTTTGCTAACCTTACAAAGGGTTCATCGTGTGTTATTTTTAAAATACCTTCTATTAACGAAAAAAATTTTATTTTAAAAGATTATTATGATTATGCCATTATGCTATTTCATAAAGACAATGTTTTTTTTAACCTGCAAACTCATAGACTCAGTTTTAGAAAACCACAATCTTTTTATATAAAAAATATTAAAAATTTTAATTTAAAATATTTGGGAAATGCACTTGAACTTTCCTGTTCTATAAATAAAACTTTTTATTCATACAATTTTTTTATTGAAAAATATTTTATTCGTATTCCTTTTTATGATAAAAAGGTATTTTAAATGAAAAAAATTTATACTATAATATTTTTAATTATAATATCTGGTAATATCTCTGCTTTTTTTTATGGATTATTGCAAACTTATAAGACAAATTTATTTATTGAAAACACAAAAATAAGATTATTAGAATCTTCTGCCATGATCCTTGCCAGGCATACCCTTGATGACATTCAATTTAATGATACTTTAAAACAGGAATTTGTCTATAAAGGAAATAAAATTATTCTAATTATAAAAAAAATAAAACAGGATTTAATTACAGTGGATGTAAATATAATTAGAAATAATAAAAATCATTTTTCATCTTTTTTAACAAAATTTTAAATGAATTTTGTTTTAATAGTTTAGCCACTAACGAAACAAAATTTGTTCATATATAAATTTTCCATTTTGCATTTTAAAGTCAGGCGAACGAGTCCCTTTATCTTCTATCCCACCGTTCAATAATCCTGACAAAGCAATCTTGCTTTTATCACCTAATGTTTTTTAACCTTGTCTTCTTCCGTTTTCAACTGTGAGATTGCTTCTTTAAGCCTCATACGCCCTTATTTTTCTTCCTATAAACATCTTTCGGTTTCCTAAGAATGACACCGCCAGGTGATTCCTTACCAGCAGCAAAACTTTTACAAGTGGACTTATGTTGGCTGAATTATTATATTACTATTATGTATAATTTTACGCCACACCTTTTTATTATTTTTTTAATATTAAATTTTATAGATTTCTTATAATTTCCTTAAAACTTCTTCAAATTCCTGAAATGCCTTTTTAGTAAAAAGAACGAGATAAATTTTTTCTATACCATTATTTTTTTCTTTATCAAATTTTATTATTTCATCAAACATAATTTCGGCGCAGTGCTTTAAAGGAAATCTACCTACGCCTGTGCCTAAAGCCGGAAAAGCAATTGTTTTTATTCCCAACTTATCTGCCAGGATTAAAGTATTTTCTGTTGCTTTTCTTATATATCTTTCATCTGTCTCAAAATCCATACCCATAACAGCAGCATGAATGACATATTTTGCCTGTAATTTCCCTGCTTTTGTTTCTATTGCGCCACCTATTTCTATCGGTCCTTTTTCAACTGCTTCTTTTTCTATTTCAATTCCTCCTTTTCTTTTTAAAGCACCTGCCACGCCTGCTCCCATATACAAATGATTATTAGCAGCATTAACAAGACAATCCGCTTTTATCTCTGATATATCTCCCTGAAGTATTTCTATTGATAAAGTTTTAAATTTTTTTACTATCATATTTTTTTGTCCTTTTTATAAATAAAATAAATATCCTGCCATTTTCTAAATACCACTCCTTTTAAAAAAAAGAATTTTTTGTTTCATTCTATCACTTTTCCCTTTTATCATATTAATATATCTTAAATTATATATTACAAATCTTTAAAAAGTTCTATATTATCCTTAACCCAGTTATATAACAATTTTACACCTTTCTCCGGATTTATTTTGGGCTCCCATTTAAGTAATTTTTTTGCCTTGCTTATGTTACATATAAAAACCGGCTGATCGCCTGGTCTCCAGTCAGAAAATCTTAAATCTATTCTTTTATTAAAGAATTTTTCTAAAAAAGCAATGAGTTCCAAAAGCGACATAGTATTTTCTGGTCCTCCACCTATATTAAATGCATTCCCTCTTACTTTTTCTATATTCTTAATCGCAGCATCATAAGCATTTAATAAATCATCTATAAAAAGAACGTCTCGGACCTGTTTTCCATCTCCATATATTGTTATTTTTTTTCCAAGAGCCGCGGCAATTGTAAACCATGCGACCCAACCCTGGTCTTCTATACCAAACTGCCTGTATCCATAAATACATGATTGACGAAAAACCACTGTCCGCAATCCATATATACGAGAATAATCTATCATATACTGATCTGCTGTTCCTTTTGAACATCCATAAGGTGAATGAAAGTCAAGTAATCTATCCTCTTTTATTCCACCTTTTATATTTTTATAAGTATATCTCCCTTTTTTTTCAACTATCTTTATATCAGCCATCCCACCATATACTTTATTTGTTGAAGCAAATAAAATTACAGGGTCCTGTTTTGTTTCTCTGATTGCTTCCAATATATTAAAAGTTCCAAGCGCATTTATTTCAAAATCTTCCCGTGGATTTAAAACAGAAGTTGTGACTGCGACCTGGGCAGCCATATGAAAAACAATATCAAATTTTTCTCTTAAAAATATTTTTTTTAATTCATCATAATTTCTTATATCGCCTTTTATAAATTTAAAATTTTGATTCTGTTTTAACCATTCTAAATTCCATTGCGTTCCCCTTCTTGAAAGATTATCAAAAACAAAAACATCTTCTCCTTCTTTTAAATATTTATAAGCAATATTAGAACCTATAAATCCAGCCCCACCAATTACCAGTATTTTCATTTTTTCTCCTTTCATATTAGATGTAATATTAAACCTTTTAACAATTTTTAAAAATTTTACTGTTTTTCCGTTTTATACACAGCAAATCACTTAAATCATAACAGTACTTTTATTCTTCTATCTTTGCCCTCACATATCTTTTTAAAGCATCTCTCCAGCCAGGAATATTATCAATACCAAGCAAATGTAAATGATAATTCTTAAGAGCAGAAAAAAAAGGTCTTTTTGCAGGTCTTAGCCACTGACTTTGATTTACAACTTTTACATTTCCAGGTTTTTTTAAAAGTCGGATAATCTCTTCTGCAAGTTCTGCACGCGAACAATAACCTTTATTTGCTATATGAAAAATTCCTGTTTCATTTAAAGTAATAATATTTTTTATCTCTCCTGCCACATCAGAAGAATAAGAAGGAGAAGACACCATATCCTTTACTGCAATTATTTCTTCGTTATTTTTAATTCCACTTATGACATAATCAACAAAATGCTGTCTTTTTTTCCCAAAAATCCAGGCGGTTCTTATTATTATATAATTATTTAAAATACTTTTTACAAATTTTTCTCCGGCGAGTTTGGTTCTTCCGTAAATATTTACCGGATTGGGTTTGTCAAATTCTGTATATGGCTCTTTTTTTTCTCCATCAAAAACATAATCTGTGCTTATATGAATAAGTTTTACTCCAAAATCCCTGCAGGAAATGGCAATATTTTTAACACCAATTGCGTTTATTTTATATGCATTATCTTCTTCTTTTTCGCATCTGTCAACATCAGTAAGAGCCGCACAATTTATAGCAATATCTGGTTTTTCAAATTTAATTTTATGATAGGTGTTTTCTAATTTAGTAATATCGCAATCTGAACTACTTAATACCTTGACCTGATGTTCATTTTTTAATGCTTCATAAATATCTGTCCCTAAAAGACCCGTTCCACCAAAAAGTAATATTTTCATTTTCCCTTCCCTATTTTAATATTTTTTTATACCATAAATCATAATATTTCTTGAATTTTTCTCCTTTTAATTTTTTCCACCAGTTTATATTATTGCTATACCATTCAACTGTTTTTTCAAGTGCTTCATCAAATTTATGTTCTGGTTTCCAACCAATTTTTTTTATTTTAGAAAAATCAAGCGCATATCTCTTATCATGTCCTGGCCTGTCTTTGATATGTTTAATTAATTTCTCCGATTTCCCTAATATATTTAATATTTTTTCAGCAACCATTATATTTTCAATCTCAATATTTCCTCCTATATTATATATCTCTCCAATTTTCCCTTTTAAAAGAACAGTCATAATTGCTGCACAGTTATCTTCTACATACAACCAGTTTCTTATATTTTTCCCGTCTCCATATAAAGGCAACTCTTTATTTTCTAAAGCATTTGTTATAAAAAGCGGGATAAATTTTTCAGGAAACTGAAATGGTCCAAAATTGTTTGAACTCCTTGTAATAATTACAGGAATTTTATATGTATTGAAATATGAAATACATAACAAATCAGCTGCTGCTTTTGTAGCGGCATAAGGATTGCCGGGGTTTAGATTTTTATTTTCATCTGCTTTACCTTTTTCTAAAGTGCCATATACTTCATCGGTTGAAATCTGAATAAATTTTTTTATTTTATATTTTTTCGCAGCATCAAGAAGTGCTTTTACACCGTAAACATTTGTTTTAATAAAAGGCGCCGGATCAATTATTGACCTATCAACATGTGTTTCTGCAGCAAAATTTATTATTACATCTGCTTTTTTTACTGCATTTTCAACCTGATCTTTTTTTGTTATATCTCCTTTTATAAAACTAAAATTTTTATATTTTTTAAATTTTATTTTTATATCAGGATTTGCAGAATATTTATTTAATATATCAAATACTATAACTTTATAATCTCTATATCTATCAAATATGTAATTAACAAAATTGGAACCTATAAATCCAGCGCCACCCGTTATTAAAAGTTTCATCATCTATCCTTTCTTTTCCAATCATACGGAATATCATTTTCATGAGGGTCAACCCTGAACTCATCCGGATTTTCTGCGTTATATGGTTCTGTTATTACATTTACAACTATTGCTTCTTCATCTGAAATACCTTTAAAACCATGATATACACCCGGCGGAATACGAATAAGTAAAGGATTATGAATTCCAATAAAAAATTCATTTATTTCACCTTTTGTTTTTGAATTTTCCCGTGAGTCATACAACACAAGTTTTATCATACCTTTTACACATGAAAAATAATCATACTGTTTTTTGTGATAATGCCAGCCCTTCACAACGCCCGGATAAGCAGTTGTCATATAAACCTGTCCAAATTTAACAAATATTTTATCATCTGCACGCAAAAGTTCAGCAAGCCGTCCCCGCTCGTCATTATGAACTTTTAATTGTTTTACTTCAACACCTTCTATCATAATTATTCACCTTCTTTATTTATTTGCCCCATATTTTTTCACATATAAATTTGCTTTAAGCAAAGCATCTTTTGATTCTCCACAATCTAACCACCAACCATCTAAAATTTCATAGGTTATATCATTACGTTTTATATATTCATTATTTACATCTGTAATTTCAAGTTCTCCTCTTTTTGATGGTTTTAATTTATCTATAATTTCAAAAACATCATGTGAATAAAAATAAATACCTATAACAGCAAGTTTTGATTTTGGTTTTTCTGGTTTTTCTTCTATTTTAATTATTTTTTTGCCTTTTACAACTGCAACACCATATTCTTTTGGATTTTTAACTTTTTTTAAAATTAATTTTGCGCCACTTTTTTGTTTTTCAAAATTTTCAACGAATTTTCTTATACTCTTTTCAACTATATTGTCGCCAAGGGCAACCACAATTTTATCATCACCTGTAAAATCACGCGCCTGTTTTAAAGCATCTGCAATACCGCCTTCTCCTTCCTGATATGCATAATGTATCCTTTTTAATCCAAATTCTTTGCCGTTACCTAAAAGACGTAAAAAATCACCTGCACTATTACCGCCGGTTACAACCATAATATCTTTAATCCCTGCTTTTACAAGCATTTCTATTGAATAATAAATCATTGGCTTGTCATAAACAGGTAATAAATGTTTGTTTGTAATACGGGTTAAAGGATATAGTCTTTTACCCAGACCACCTGCTAAAATTACACCTTTAATTTTACAACTCCTTTATTTTTTTTCAAAATCAACTACTGGCACTTCTTTTGCCTTTTCCTCTGCTTTAAAATATACTTCTTTCTGTTTAAAACCTGCTATACCCGCTATTATATTTGTAGGAAATTTACGAACTGTTATATTATATGCCTGAACAACTTCGTTGTATCTTTTTCTTTCAACCGCTATTCTGTTTTCAGTGCCTGCAAGTTCATCCTGTAACGCTTGAAAATTTACATTTGCTTTTAACTGAGGATAATTTTCAGCAACGAGTAAAAGCCTTGAAATTGCAGAATCAAGTTCTGATGATGCTTTTACTTTATCATCAACTGTTTTTGCCTGTGCCCATGCGCTTCTTGCTTTTGTTACATTTTCAAAAACTTCTTTTTCATGTTTTGCATAACCCTTCACGGTATTTACAAGATTTGGAATTAAATCATTTCTTCTTTGCATAACATTTTCTACCTGAGACCATGCCGCCTTAATTGACTCATCATAATTTACCAATTTATTATATCCCGATATATAAATACCGGCTATAATAATGATAATACCCAAAACAATAAGTAAAAACTTTGTAAAATTATTCATCGCCGCCTCCTTTTTATAATTTATCTACTTTATTTATCACAACTTTTAATTCTTTTAAATACGCAAAATAAATTTCATTAACTAAATTATCAGGTATTGCATTTAAATCACTTTTCAATTTCAGTATATCAAAAAAAAGTTCTTTATTCAATTTTAACTTTGAAGATATTGTTTCTATGGCATCTGTTTTTTTTATAAGATCTCCTTTTATTTTCAAAAGTATTGCAATTCCTTTTAATAAACTCACAAAAGAAGATATTGATTTTGCAAGTATCTCTTTTAAATTTTTAGTTTTTTCAGTTTGTAAAAAAGCCCTTAAAAGGTGCAGATAAATTGCTTTTAACTCTCTTTCTATTTCCTGCCTTAAATTTTTCATTGATATTTTCAATTGCTTTAAGCAATCATCACCTGTTATTATTTTATGATGTTTTTTTATTTCTAAAAATTCAAGTGGAAAAACATCTGTTGATCTTTTTAAATCTTCTTCTGTAAAAATGATAGGTAAAGGATTTTTATTTTCACACCATTTTTTTACTGGTTTTGAGATTTCCCGTAAGATTTCAGGATTTATATTTTTAAAAATAATAAGTGTGTTAATATCTGATGTCTTATAAAAATCTCCTGTAGCAGCAGAACCATAAACAGCAAAACATTTTAAATCATCTTTAAGTAATTCTTTTAATTTATTCCCTAATTCTTGCAATTTTTTTTCCATAAATTTCCTCCTTAACATTTTTAATTACAAATCGTAACAGTTATCTACTGGTAGAGCAAATTTAATCATTAAATTTTTTCTGTTATCATTTTAAAGTCAGGCGAATGATAACTTCTGCCTTTTATTCTCTATTAACTTTCACCTGACAAAACAATCTTGCTTTTATTACCGAATGCCTTCTCTTCTTGTCCTCTTCCGGTTTTCAACTGAAAGATTGCTTCGTCATGCTCATATACCCTTTTTTTACTTCTTTTCTTCTCTTTCGGCTTCCTGAGAATGACAGTGTTATGTATTTACTTACTGGTAGCCACACTTTTCCATGTTCACTTCTCACGGCTGAACTATTACTATTTTTGAAATAACCTCTAAGGTAAATTATTTCACCATCTACCTGTTGCTCCTCCGCCACCTGATGATCCACCGCCGAAACCGCCAAAACCACCATCAAATCCGCCTCCGCCATAATATCTTCCACCGCGACCCGATGATAAAAAAAACAACAAAAGCCATGGATGTCTTATAATAACAGGTATTATAAAAAACATAAAAAATAAAAACCAGAATAAATCTGTTATGGTTGATTTCCTTTTACCTTCATAACTTACATTCCTTTTTTCAATATTCAATTTAACACCTGAGTTACTTGCTATATCTTCTGCTATTATATAAACTGCATTTAAAATTCCTTCTCCAAATCTTTCCTGCCTGAATGAAGGCGTAATTACCTCCCGTATTATCCTGCCTGCTTTTGCATCTGGAATTATACCTTCCAGTCCATATCCAACTTCTATCCTTATTAATCTATCTTCTTTAGCGACTAAAATCATAATACCATTATCTTTCCCTTTTTTACCAACACCCCATTTTTCAAATAATCTATTTGTAAAATCTTCTATATTTTCTCCCTGTAAGGATTTTAAAATTACAACAGCAATCTCCGCACTCGTTTTTCTTTTAAGTTCATAAATTATATAATTTATCTGCTGTTTTGAATTATAATCAACTATACCGGCATAATCATTTACAAAACCTTCATAATCTGGCAAATCCAAACCAGAGGCAAATGTTATAATACTGCAAAATACAAATATTAAACGAAGTTTATTCATTTAAACATCTTCATTATATCTTTTTTCTTTTCTTCTAATACTTTGCTCTGGGAATCTTTTATCTGTTTCTCAATGTTTCCCTTTATAGAATCTATATAACCTTCTACTGATTTTACTTTATTCATATCAGTATTTAAAATACCTGCTAATTCTTTATTATCTTTTGCAATTACATCCTGCAATTCTTTCATTTTACTTTTTATCTGTTTTTCTATCTCACTATTTATTTTCGCTTTTATCTCAGCGATTTTTTTACCATAAATTTTATCAATAGATTTTCTTATCTTTTCTAATAAATCTGATGAAATTGAAATTCCAGCATCATCTTTAAAACTTATATTTAATAAAATTTTTATCCTATCTATTCCACTTAAAACCTGATATGTTATATCTTCTTCCTTTTTCTCATAAGTTATATTATTCAAATTCATTGTTCCTGTTATAGAAATTTTATCATCTGTGTTTTTACCCAGAAGTTCAAAACTATTAGAGCCAATTTTCATTTTTACATTTCCTAAATCTACACTTTCTATTCCTGATATTTTTGGTTCTAAATTTTCTGCTTTAATTTCTATAAAATCATTTATATTTTCAATGTGATCAATTTTACCCTTTAATGAATATGTATGTTTTCCTTTTTCTGCGATCAATGAAAATATAAGCGATTTTTCTATAATTGCCTGTTCTGTGCAAATGTCATTTATTGATCCTTTTATAAAAAAATTATCGTTTGATTTATTTACGGATAGATTTATCTTTTTTATCCAGAAATTAGGCAAACTTTTTTCTTTTACAAAAACAACAAGTGTTCCTTTTTCTCTTTTTTGTTCCAATGTTTTCTTTTTATCATTTTTGTCCTTTTTACCACCTGCAGGTATATATTTTTGGGCAAGTGTAAATAAATTTAATACTGTTTTAACTCTTTCATACCATACTGGTCCCAAAATTGCCTTTTCCAATTCACCGGCATTTAAAATATTTAAATTAATACTTTTCATAACATTATCAATATCTCTTTCTTTTACCAGATTGATTTCTTTTAACTCATTATTTGTATATGAAGCAAAATCAGTTATCTGATTTTTTGTATTATTTATATCATTGTTTAAACTATTAAGTTCTCTTTTTATTTCTTCTAATTCTTGTAGTTTTTTTTGTGCTTCAGGAATATCCTGCGCAGAATTCAATTTAAAATCTTTTAATTTTTCCGCTTTGTTCTTTACAGTATCTGCACGTTTGTCAATATTTAAATTTTCAATACTTAATTTTATATTTTGTTTTTTAATTTCTATATTCTGTTTTGCTTCATTTATTTTATTTATGCTTTCTAAATTTTCTAATTTTATTTTATCTTTAATATTAATATTTTTAATATTCTTAATACCGGTTAATTTTGAAATTGGCATTTTCTTAATTTCCTGTTTTGCTTTTTCTTCCACTTTTGATGCTAATTTATCAAGTAAACCTGGCTTTTTTTCTTTTTCCTGTTTTTCAATTCTTTTAATTTTTTTAGGTGGTAAAAATCCTGACTCCTTCCTATCTGTTGAAAGTGCAAAATTTTCAACTTCTACAGCATCTATTATTATTTTCTTGTTAAACAATTGGGGTATCTTAACCTGCAAATTTATCTTATCAATCTCAAATAAATTTTTGAATTCTTTATTTTTATCCCCCACAGATATATTTTGAATTAAAATTTTACCTGTAAACACATTAGCATTCACTTTTTTTATCTCTGTTTTTGCTTTAAATATTGCTTCCCCTGTTTTTATTAGAGATGATTTAATAATTATATTAAGAAAAAATAAATTAAAAAGTATAACTAATATTATAAAAATTAAAACAACAACAACTCCTGATTTTCTTATCATAAAAATTCTCCTTATTTTTTATCCACAAAAAATTTTGAAAAATTTAACGCCTGAACTATTTTAAGTTTTTGAACTTTATCTTTTAATTTTGTTCTATATATCTGGATAAATTTAACTGTTAAAATCCATACAAAAGGTGTCAGGATAAGTGCAATTATAAAATCACCCATAACTATAGAGTAATTAAATTGAGTAAAGCCAAGTAGGGGAACTGAACTTAAAAAAGCAAAAAATGAAAAAAGAAATTTATATTTCAAAATAGAAAGTCCTATAATATCGCCTATCGGATCAATTCCAAAGGAGATTAATTTAAATACGGCAAATGAAAGAAAAAACATATAAAAATTTGCTTTAAACAAAAGTAATAAAATAAAAACAAGGAAAAAATTAAAAGAAGCAATGGATAAAAAACCAGCATACATACCTAAAACAACACCTAATGCAATTTCTTCTTCTTTTATTTCAGAATTTAAAACTTTAATAAATCCTGTTATCTGTTTTATCATTATAAAGTCTCCTTTAAAATATTATTTTATGTTATTATTTTTACAGGTAAAAAAGATTATGTCAAATGAAAAATTATTTATAATAGTTTATCTACCAGAAGTGAACTTGTAAAAGTGTAGCTACTAGTAAGGAAATATCCAGTATTATCATTCTTAAGAAGCCGAAAGAAAAGTTAAGAAGGGGAAATAAAGGAATATAAGGCTTAAGGAAGCAATCTTGCAGTTAAAAAACGAAAGAAGACAAGATAAAAAGGCTATCGGGTATAAAAGCAAGATTGCTTTGTAAAGCTCAAATAACGGGGAAATAGAAGACAAAGGAGCTCGTTCGCCTGACTTCGCAATGACAAATAAAAAAATTTATTTTTGGACCAATTTTGTTATACCAACGGCTAAACTATTACAATTATTTCTGAAAATTATTTCTTGATTTTTTTGTTTAATTATAATTTAATAAATACAAATGGTGAATCCAAAAAAAATTCAACAGTTAAAAGAAAAAATGCAAAAATTTGGGATATTTGAAAAAGACATTATGGAAAAATTTATTTTATCTGGTAAAAAAGGCGGACAAAAGGCAAATAAAACCCATAATGCTGTTTATCTAAAACATCTGCCCACTGGCATAGAAATAAAATGCAATGAAACGCGGGAAAGGGAGATGAATAGATTTTTAGCAAGGCGTTTACTTACCTATAAAATAGAAGAAAAATTATTCGGAACATCAGAAAGGTTAAAAGAAATAGAAAAAATAAAAAAACAAAAAGCAAAAAAGAAAAAAAGACAGATGTTCAAATATTCTCAAAATATTTAACTTAAATATGATGAAAACAAATAAAATTTTAATTATTTCATCTTTATTCTATTTTATTTTTTCAGCACAGGCAAAAGATAGTTATGAAAAAAGTCTGGAAAACAAAATTTTTAAACTCGTAAATTATATACGAAAGCAGAATAATATTCCTCCACTTAAAATTAATAAAAAATTAAATAAAATAGCTAAAATTCATAGTTTAGATATGGCAAAAAACAATTATACATCCCATATTTCGTTAGATGGTTTAGACCCAAACGCAAGAGCAAAAAGAGCAGGTTTTAATATAATAAAAAAAGAAAAAAATAAAATAAAAAAAGGTATTGGTGAAAACATTTTTGAGGCTCAATTTTATAAAGAAATAAACGGTATTAAAAAACCCTATCTTGAAAAGAACCTGGTAGTAGCACAAAAAGCCGTAGATTCCTGGACGAAAAGTGAGGGACATAGAAAAAATATATTAAATAGTGATTATAGAGAAACAGGAATAGGCGTTGCTATTTCAAAAGATAAAAAAATAAAAATCACACAGGTATTTTTTTAAACAATTACTGTAACAGTTTAGCCACTGGTAAAATAAAATTAGTCTATAAATAAATTTTTGTTCTGTCATTTTAAAGTCAGACGAACGAGTCCCTTCATCTTCTATTCCACCTTAATTTCGCCCGACAAAGCAATCTTGCTTTTATTCCGATTGCCTTCTCTACTTGTCTGCTTCCTTTTTTAACTGCCAGATTGCTTCGTCATCCTTCTATTATCATTAATTTTTCTTTCTATACTTTCTACTTCCCAAAGCGAACTTCTCTTATTTAAAATACTTTAATTGAAAATTTTTAATTGTTAATTGCTTTTTACTGTTTCCATACTGGCAATGTATCCCCAGTACTATAATTCGTTAAATTTATCTGATTACTCCCATCTGCATTCATTACATATATTTCACTATTGCCATCTCGGTTACTTTCAAACGCTATCTTGCTCCCATCTGGCGACCAATCTGGAGCGTAATCCAAATTACTATTATTCGTTAATCTCACCTGATTACTTCCATCTGCATTCATTACATATATTTCAAAATTCCCATCTCTGTCACTATAAAACGCTATCTTGCTTCCATCTGACAACCAATCTGGATACCAATCATTAGCACTATTATTCGTTAAATTTAACTGATTACTTCCATCTGCATTCATTACATATATTTCAAAATTCCCATCTCGGTAACTTTCAAACGCTATCTTGCTCCCATCTGGCGACCA
>DYJU01000037.1 GCA_020722985.1 Candidatus Methylomirabilis sp. | reverse complement strand
TTTAAAAGCTTATTAGATATGCCGGAAAATTTAGTCACTTCAAAAGCTTATTAGAGATATGGGAAAATGCCGGAAAATAAGAGTCACTTCAAAAGCTTATTGGAGATTGAAGATATTATTGGAAAATAAGAGTTAAGTAAATATGAATTTTTTTTCCGGCAATTTTGGTCATTTAAAAACATCTATTAAAATTAAATAAATATGAATATTGAAAGCGTAAATAGATTTTGTCAATCAGTAATCCAAATAAATGAGGCTAATGAATTGTTAAACGAAGAAAGAGTTAGTTTTTATTAGGGTGGTTAAAATTAAGGAATTGGAAGAGATGTAAAATGAATTAGTTGTTTTTGTATTAAAAGTATAAATATTAAAAGTATAAAAGAATTATGAGAGGTTGTAAATGTTTAGGAGACTTATCATGTCAAGAAGCACTAAGTGACAAAAGAAGATTTTTCTAAAACATTTAGATAACTTAATATATAACTTAATATGAAACATCAAAGAAAAGGAAATATAGAATGTGTATTAAATGAAAGAGGAGAAATAGATATTTTTTGTTGGCTCCCATGTGAATATTATCAGAAGTTAGTAGAATATTTAGCAAAGGGATGGTTTTTAATTAAAGGTAATACATTTTTATGTTCTCCTGATAATAGACATTGTGTTGATATTAAATTTTTTAACACCAAAGAAACAAAATATCTTATATGTACTTATGCCGAAGGTAAATTTGAATTTCTTGGTAATAGAATGTTAGATCTTTCTTATGAAGATATGAAAGACTTTTTATGGCAAATGAGATCTCTTACAAAACTTAAACAAAAATTAAACGAGAATAAAAAATGAAAAGTTTATCACAAATATTATTACCTCTTTCTTTAGCTATAATTATACTGTCATATGCTATTTTTGTTTATCATTTCACTAATGACATTAAACTTTTGATAGTTCAATTAAGTGAAAATATTAAAGTAGATGAAAACATTTTGTTTTTTGTATTTGCAATAATACATTCTCTTATTTTCACCTATATATATTTTAAGGTTCTTTGGTTTTTCAGAAAAAATAAATCTTAAAAAATTTAACTATCTTTAACTAAATTATCGTTCTATTATTTTTGTAGTTAAGATAATTTAGTTATATTTGTATATCAAAAAAACAAACATTTTAAAAACGAAACAAAGATGAAAACAATTGAAATTAAAAATTTTAGAGGTGAAGTTATTTTTAAACATGAATCTGAAAATAACACTATTAAAGAAGCGGTTGAAATAGCTGTAAAAATGGAATTAGCCTGAGTGATGCTGACGTGGGGGTGCTGACCTCTGTGGAGCTGACCTGAGTGGTGTTGACTTGTGGGGGGTTGACCTGGGGGTGCTGACCTGTGTGGAGCTAATTTAAGAGGTGCTAATTTAAACGACATCGATTTAAGTATTATAGATTTAACAACTTTTAACTGTAAATTATAGCAAGTTACTTTTGTAGATAAAATAATATAGCTATCTTTGTATTTGAAAATAAACTCATAAAAACAATATTATGAAACCAAAAAGATCACTTTTAAAAACTTTCTATTTATTAGCTGTTCGTTATGCTCGTTGGAAACAAAATCCAAAGAACTTTATTGCTTTATATTACATTGAACGCAGAATAAATCTATAAACATTTTCTAAAATGAAATCATTAACAAAAGCATTTTTTTACTCGATATTAAGAGCTGTGTGGTTTTTAATTTTAGCAATTTGTGGAGTTCTTTTAGGTATAGTAATTTTAAACATTTAAAACATTTATATTATGTTAAAGGTTATCACAAAAACTAACATCACAGAAATTATTTCTGAGATAGAATTAAACTTGGCTCTATTAGGTCAGTACTATGGACTTGAATTTGTTCTTTCTAGAAAGAGGTATTCAGATGTAACTATTTCATTTGCTGTTGAGGGTTTTATTAAGGATTCTCCTGAAGTAGCGAAAATGTTTGATATAAAATTAAGTTCTCTAGGTTTACCTCTTGATACAATAGGTTCAAAGGTAAGAGTAGAGAGTAACATTTACACGGTTACATCGGTTGATTCTAAAAAGAGAACTTATCCTGTTACAATTAAAGACTCTATTGGACACCCATACAGAATTTCAGTTTTATCTTATAAAAACTCTAGAATTTAAAATTATATGCTAATAAATATTAGAACATTTCAAGATGTTCTTGACTCACGTTTAGATTTTTTAATGTCAGATGAAAATTGCAATGAAATTGAAAATACACAAGATTGGAACTGGTCTTTGATTGAAGTACAATCGGATGTTAATGAAAATGAAAAGAAGTTTATATTCATACCTTTTATGCAACTAAGATGATAAAATTATATATGCACCAAACTCTCTTGTATATACAAGCAACTGAATTAAATGTGCTAGAAGAAATTGCGCCTCTTTTAGTTAAGAAAGAATGTCGGTCAGGGTTAGTATATTTTGAATTAACTGAAAGGAAGATGTTGAAAAATAGAAAAGAATTCCAAAAACAACACAACAAACTTTAACAAAGTTTAACTAATTTATCTCTTAATTATTTTTGTAGTTAAGATAAATTAGTTATATTTGTATATCATTAAAAATAACATTTATAAAATAATAAGAAATGAACACAACTTACATTAACATGAAAGTAACCAAAAAAGAACAATCTACTATAATGTCGATTGTGAATAAGTCATTTTCGGATGCTAATATGTTTTCGTTTGAACCTTGTTCAACATTTAATATAGTTCACTTTAAAACATTTTCAGGTTGACATTCTATAATGCTTGATAAAAAATTCAAAGTTATTAAAGTTTCTAATCCGCGCAATATTTTAGGCAAAATTAAATGTCGCCTGGATATTTATACTAATAAAAAATTTATTACAAGTCATACATTCAGTAACTTAATAGAGGCTAAAAAATATACAGAACATCATCTTAACAGTCAAAAATTAGATGGCTATTCTACATCATTCATTGAAAAAATTAAAATACTCAACAGCCAACATCATAACAATTTAATCTTATGCAAGTAATACACATATCAGATTCACAAAAAGAAAGCGGCTATGAAATAGTTAACCTTTATCAGTTTTCAAAAACAAATGGCTTCTATATAATAGAAAAGGGTGGTCAGGAATTTATATCAGAGGGTTATATTATTGAAGATACTCCTCTTAATCGTTATGTACTTGATTCTATTCCTAAACACAAGCAATTGGAATTTATAAAGTCATTTAAAAAAGACCCCTACGTTAAACAATATTATGAGGAAGATTATGTACAAGAATCTGTTGATGTTATTAAGCGTGAAACATATACAACTGAAAAGAAACATCAACTTTTAAAGGATGTTGATTTTCCTAAAGGTTTTGGTTTTTGGAAAACATTAAGAGTTATTCTATGGGACTTTAATCCAAACAAAAAGAAAATAAATGCATTTTATTTTGCATTGGATATGGGAAAGTCTATATATTTTGCGTATAAAGCTGCTCTTAATGTTTAAACTTTTTATACTTTAAGTGTATAATAATTAAAAACATAAAATAAAAATGAGAAAAGTAATTAAGACTCGGTTTGGGGAAGTTACACTTCGCAATGTAATGCTAGATTTAGACGGTATAAATTTGGAAAGCGGTATTTCTTTATCTTTTAATGAAGATATTTTTGCTGAGATTAGTGGTTATTTAATAGATGATTTTGGTAATGATAAAGAAGACCTTGTTTTGTTAGAAGAATTAATTAGTGAATCACTTTAAAAATAAAGATATGAAATTTAAAGAACCTTGTAATGTTAATTATTGTGCAGTAGTAGCAAAAATTGACTCTACTGCAGACCTTCCTAAAATGGATAGAGTTAAGCACGCTATTATATTAGGTAATAAAATCATTGTAAATAAGTCACATAATGTTGGTGATATAGGTTTATACTTCCCTGTTGAATGTGCTCTATCGCCTGCTTATCTTAAAGCAAATAACTTGTATAGAAAGTCTGTGTTAAATGCAGACGAAACACAAAGCGGTTACTTTGAAGAAAATGGTAGAATTCGTTGTATTAAGTTTCAAAAGGTACACGAATCACAGGGTCTTTTTATGCCTCTTGAGTCGCTTAATTCTTTCTTGACAGAAAAAGAGATTAAATCTTTGTCAATTGGTGATGCGTTTGATATGTTGGGTGATACTGAAATATGTCGTAAGTATACTATCAAGAAAAGAAATGCTTCTTCTCAACTCTCAGGTGACAAAGGACCAAAAAAATACCTAAAAGAAAAATTAGTTGAAGGACAATTTAGATTTCACCAAGACACTTTAATGATGTACAGAAATCTTCATAGAATTGAACCTGATACTCTTATACATTGTTCTAGCAAATGGCATGGCACGAGCTCTATTATCGGAAAACTTCTTTGTAAGAAACCTTTAAGTTTCGTTGAAAAAATTGCTAAGAAAATCGGCATTGCTGTTGTAGATACACATTATGATTATATCTTTGCATCTCGTAAAGTTATCAAGAATAATGAACTTAACCCAAATGCAAATCATTACTATAAAGAAAATATTTGGGGTATTGCATCGGAAACTCTTAAGCCATATTTAAAGGATGGTATGACATTCTATTTTGAAATAGTAGGTTACACCCCAGATGGTGGAATGATTCAAAAAGGATATGACTATGGTTGTAAAGAAAATGAATTCAAGACTGTTATTTATCGTATAACTCAAACCAATGATAGGGGAGATGTATTTGAATTCTCAGCAAAACAAGTACAAGACTTTTGTAAAGAAGTGGGAATTTCTGCAGTAAGAGAACTTTACTATGGTTATGCAAAACATTACTTCCCTTACGATGGTGGAGATATTGAAAAATGGCAAAGCGGATTTTTGGAAAAACTTAAAAAGGATTACAATGAAAAAGATTGTGATGTTTGTCTTAACAAAGTACCTGAAGAAGGGTGTGTTATTCGCGTAGAAGGAAATAACTTTGAAGCATACAAATGTAAATCTGCTCGTTTCTATGAATGGGAAACTTCAATGCTTGATAGTGGAGAAGTAGATATAGAATCGGATGGTTCAGAAACGGAAAATTAAAAACTAAAATACACAAGAAATTAAAGATACTAATTCATTATTCATTTACTATAATAAGAATATAAACAAGTTTAGATGGTTTTATTCAAATCTAAAATCTGATAAGGGTACATTATACACAGATTTATGAGAAGTTACAATTAAATTAGATGAAAATTCTAATTGGATAAGTTAATACATTTAGAATTATCTATCACTATTTCCGTGAAATTTAAAGGAGTGTACTTTAATTAAAGTAGGTAGACTTTTTAAACAGGAATTACAAGGAACTAGAATTTCATTTAATTCTTCTAGTGAATTTCTAGCTAACTTTTATGGTGGTGATGAATTTTATGTAGAATGTGGAACTGTTGAATTCGTTAACTACTTGATTCAACCTTATAGAATTGATGAAACCTCATATAGACAAACTTTAACAATTGAAGAATTTAATTCACTTTAATAATGATACAAGAAAGATTAGTAACTTTAGAAAGCGCAAAGAAACTTAAAGAATTAGATTTTAATGAACTTTGTGATACTTGCAACAAGTCACAAAATGAAAATGCTATAACATTCGATTTAAAGGGATTTCATAATACAATGAAAGGTGTTATAACTAGACCAACTCAATGTCATGTGCAAAGGTGGCTTTTTAAAAAAGGTTATTTTGTTTCAACTTCATTTGCGTTTAAAGAATTTGATAAAGAAGTAGAAGATTGTGATAATGCTAAAATGTTATTTATCATAAGACCTGAGATTTATAAGATTGAAGAAGTTAAACCTCTTTTATTTAGTAGAACTTTTATGAGTGAATCAGTAGACACTGTAACAGGGAATACATATACAAATGAAGATGTATTAGAATTTGCAATAAATTATGTGTTAGATGAAATGATAAAAAATAAAAATGAAAGTAAGAGCAACATCTGATACTCATGGTATTTTACCACAAATAGAGCAATGTGATCTATTCATTTTAGCAGGCGATATTTCCCCACTAAGAATTCAAGGTAACATGTCTCTTATGGAGCAATGGCTATTTGAAGATTTTAGTAATTGGATATTATCTTTGCCTTGTGAAACAGTTGTAATGACACCAAGTAATCATGACTTTTGGTTTGAAAAAAACAAGGGTTCGTCTAAGATTAATAATCTTGAACTACAATGTAAAGGAAAACTTAAGATACTTATAAATGAGTACTTTGAAATATGGGATATGAAATGTGAAATTCCTCACCTAGTCAAAATTTTGGGAACTCCCTACTGTCATATATTTGGTAATTGGGCTTTTATGAGAGGAGAGGAATCTTTGGAAAAACATTTTGCAAAAATACCAGAAGATTTAGATATTCTTGTTTCACATGATCCGCCGTTTGGAGTAACCGATGTTGATGTTGTAATGCATGACAGATTACATAAAGGACATCTAGGAAATTTTGAACTCCGGAAAAGAATAGAAAAGGTAAAACCACACAGGGTGATATGTGGTCATATTCATACAGGGCAACATTACCCACAAGTTTATTGCGACATGAATTATGTCAACGTATCTTTATTAAACGAATCGTATAAACAATACTTTGAGATATTCACTTTTACAATTTAATATTATGGAAAAAGAACCATTTATTTTTCACTCTCCGTTTTTAGAAGGTCTACCTCGTGTAACAATTGTAGGTCAAGTAAAAGGTAACAAACTTTTAGTAGGGGGAGCAAGATGTTCTGTTGAAGATCATTTCATTAAGAAAAGTGGAGTTGCATTAGCAAAAGAACGTATAGCTAACGGTAATTTAATTACAATGCTTGAACTACAGGAAGATAATCTTTCGTATCAAGAGTTTATTAAAATTGCTGTTGCTCTTGCACAAACTATTATAGATGAAGGTCTTAAACCTCTCGTTTTAGTACCAACATTTCATTGGGAATGTATGACCAAAGAAGAATTTGATGAATTAGAAATAGAATTTACAGAAGAAAATAATCTTGACGAAAACGGATTTGTTATTTACGGAAAATAAAGTTTAACTATATTTAACACTAAAGTTTCCCTAAAAGTTTTACTAGATGGAAAACTTTAGTTATATTTATATATGATAATAACTAAAAATAGATTTTATGACAACTTATACAAAAGTTAAAGAAGTTCTTACTGTGCCTTATGGGAAGTAGATGTTACATACTGAGATTTAAACACTTTCACGTCTTTAACATTCAACACACACAAACAGTTAGTTCAGGTTAAAATTGATTACATTTTATTTAAAATTGATTACATTTTTATATTATGATTAAAAACGAAAAATTAATTATTGGAATAGATTTCGATGGGACTTGTGTTACACACGAATTTCCACGAATAGGTAAAGATATTGGTGCTGTTACTGTTTTAAAGAAGCTATTAGAAAAAGGACATCAACTTATTCTTTTTACAATGAGATCCAATAAAGAAGATGTCATGTCAACTGAAAAGGAAATACATTCAAATAGGGGACAATATTTAACTGAAGCTGTTAATTGGTTTAAAGAAAATGGAATTGAACTTTATGGAATTCAAACAAATCCAACACAACATTCATGGACATCTTCACCAAAATGTTACGCTCAGTTATATATTGATGACAGAAGTTTAGGTTGTCCTCTTGCATTTAATTCATACTTATCACCTAGACCATTTGTTGACTGGGCTAAAGTAGAAACGCTTTTAAAAGAAAGAAACATATTATGATAAAAGAAAATTTAGACACTCTTATAATGAGTACAATAAAGAGTGGTTGTAAAACAGAACTTAATGTTTATGGAATGATAAAACAAAGTTCATAGAACATTCTACATCAAAAGGAGCTAAACCACTAACAGATGATATTGAAATTAGTCTTATATGAAATATAATTAAGACTCCTCTGGTCTCTGTTCAAACATATAAAGAGTGCGATAGAATTGATTTGGGGGAAATTGAAATATCAGAGATTAAAGTTCTTCAAACATTTTTGCTACCTGAAGTTTTGGAAGACCAAATTCATAAAGTTATTGAAAATAGTGAAATAGAATTTAAGATGTTAAATATGGGTACTTTAATTAAATTGGTTAAAGAAAAAATTCCACTTGTTGATGGTAGAAAAGAATTTGAAATAGTTAAAAGTTGTCTTTCATAAATTTAACATTATTTAACCTTTATTATGATAAAAAGTTTTCTCTATATTTTGATATATGGAAACTTTAGTTATATATTTGTCATTAAACAAATAAGTAATTTATGAAATTGAAAACTCTCACAACAGATATTTAGCTTAAAAAATAAAAATATATTTGAAAGCAAATATGCAAGTTTTAATTGAAGAAAAAACTAGTGGTAGGGAATGTCATTCAAGTAAAAGTGCGTATGATAATGTGTATATAGAAGGTATAATCAGTGAATTTTATTTATAACAGAAGCTTACTAATATAAAAACTAAAATAGAATTAAAGTTAAGGATTTTATCTGAAGAAGAATCTAAGAAAGTACAAAATAAAGCATTTTCTATAGGCTACTTCTGGTCTAGTCAAAAGGACAAATTTTTAAAGGACAAATTTTTATACCGTAATGAAAATGCAACATTTCTTTTTATAGGAAAGTTAAAGGGACATAAACTTATCACATATGCAAATAAAGAAGAATTTTTAACGCATCTCTAAAGAAAGAAATTATAATAGAAGAATTTTTAAAACTTTAATTTTTAATTTTTTAATTTTATGGGAAGACTCATAAACTAATGAGTCTTCCTAGTGTATAATAATTAAAAGGAATATGCACACAAGAGCAAAATTTAAATGTGACGAAGTAGTACAAACAGTCAATGGTGGAAAAATCAAACGTTCTCTGGCAGTATAAGGCAATGATGAAAATAAAAGATTTTTCAATTATACTCCCTATATACAAATAGAAATTGATACAATCATTCAAGAAGTAATTCAAAAATTTTATTCCAGGTAAAGAATATTATGTAGATTTCACACCAGCTAATTAAACTTAAAAACAAAAAGAACATGTCAACATTACCCTTTATTGAAAAAATTATAACAGACTCTTCTCTTATATCCCATGTTAAATGGGAACAGACTTCTGTTACCGAAGAACCCCCACAAGGAAATCTTACAATTACATTTAAAGCGTCTCCTACACCTTATGTATATATAAATGTGCCATTTGATGTAGTAGAAAATCTTTTAGCTGCACCATCCTGTGGGCAATATTTTTCTAAGAACATTAAACTAGGTTACACTTACACAAAATGAAAAAGCTATATTTCGATACTGAGTTTACTGGACTTCATCAAAAAACTACTCTTATTTCAATTGGTATTATTTCTGATTGTGGAAAAACATTTTATGCAGAGCTATATGATTATGATCAATCTCAAATAGACGAATGGTTGAAAGAAAATGTAATTTCTAAGCTAAAGCTTAAAGATAAAGATATTTTAGTTAGAGAAAATAAACTTGAAGATGGTACTTTCGAAAAGGTTGAAATTTTAACTAATATAAAAGACTTAAAAAAGCATCTTATAAATTGGTTAAGTCAATTTGAACAGGTTGAAATTTGGTCAGATTGTCTTTCTTATGATTGGGTCTTATTTAATGAAATTTTTGGAGGAGCAATGCAAATTCCTAAAAATGTTTATTACATTCCATATGACATTTGCACCCAATTTAAAAGTCATAACATAGACCCCGATATTTCAAGGGAAGAATATGGGGAAGTAAATTCATCTGATGCAGAGAAACATAACTCTTTGTGGGATGCTAAAATAATTAAATTATGTCATGAAAAAATGCTAACACTTATTTTAAAACTATCATAATGAAAACAACAATAACTTCAATTTTCTTTTATCTTTTAATCGCATTTGCTGTATGGTCATCACATTCTCTTTGGCCGATGTTTGCACTTTTATTATCTCCCGTTATTTTTGATTCTTTGAACAATGATAAGAAAGATGATGACAGCAATGACGACTCTAATATTAACACACAATTAAACTCTTAATATATGAGATTCATTTCCATGGATATAGAAACAACTGGATTAGATCCAGAAAACTGTCAAATTCTTTCTATTGCTGCTGTTATAGAAGACACTGAAAATATTAAACCCCTGAATGAACTACCTCATTTGCATTTAGGTATTCTTAGAGAAAATATAAGTGGTTCACTATATGCTATTAATTTGAATAGAGATTTAATTAAAACTATCAATCATTATCAAACATCGGGTGATGAAGATAGATCATTTATTTCTCGTTTTGAAGATATGTGTTTTGTTGAAGAATCTAATGTAGTTAAAGAACTCTTTAAATTTTTTCTGCTTAATGGAATTGAATATGATGATAAAAATAACTTATATGCAAATGTATCAATTGATGTAAGTCCTGTGTTAAGTGTTAATATGAATAAAATGTATCTTAATATAGCAGGAAAAAACTTCGGTACATTTGACAAACTATTTCTTGAAAGATTACCTCGTTGGAAACAAGTATTTAAAGTAAGGTCTAGAATTTTGGATCCGGGTATTCTTTTTGTTGATTGGAAAAATGATAAAGAAGTTCCAAGTTTAGGCTTATGTAAAAGCCGTGCGGGTTATAGTGATGTAGTTTCCCATAATGCATATGAAGATGCACTTGATGTTATTTCAATTTTAAGAAAATCATATGAAAACTGAAAATGACCAAATACACTTACTTAATCATTATGAACCGAAATAATTTAAGAAGATTTCTTGAATCTTCTCTTTTTGAAATAGTTGAAGAAAGTACAATGAGAATTAAATGTTGCTTAACTGGAGAAAGCGCAATAGAATTTATAAAGGGTAATATTACAATTTTTGATAGTAGAGGACCTCCTTTTAACTATAAGATACTTGAAGAAGAATGTTGTGTAATACACAATCAATTTTAGACTATATAAATAAATGAACAAAGCAGATAAATATTATTTAGAGAATCTTAACCTAGTTTTAACAGAAGGTTGTTTGGATGAAAATCCTCGTCCTCGTTATAAAGATGGTACACCAGCATACACAAAATTTATAACACAAGTTTTTGAAACTTATGATATTTCAAAGGGTGAATTTCCTATTCCTACTATTCGTAATACCGCGATTAAAACTGGCATAAAGGAGATACTTTGGATTTACCAAAAACAGTCAAATTCATTAAAAGATGCTCGTGGGATGGGTATTAACTGGTGGGATGAATGGAATATAGGTGATGATACAATAGGACAAAGATATGGAGCAACGGTTAAACGATATAACTTAATAGATAACTTATTAGAGCAGCTTAAAAATAATCCTTTTGGTAGAAGACACTTAATGGAATTATATCAATGTGGTGATATGAAAGAAACTAAAGGTTTAGATCCATGTGCGCATTTAACAGAGTGGTCTGTTAGGAAAATTGGAGTTGATTATTATCTTGACTTGACTTTAGTACAAAGAAGCCAAGATTATTTAATGGCTAGTCACATTAATAAGATTCAGTATGTTGCTCTTCAAATGATGATAGCAAGTCATCTTGAATATAAGATGGGTAAATTTTGTCATTTCATCCAAAACCTTCATATTTACGATAGACACTTCAATGGAGTAAAAGAACTCTTAAGTAGAAAGCCTCTAAAACAACAACCTATCATAAAGTTAAAAGAAAATAAATCCTTTTATGAATTTACAATAGATGACTTTATAGTAGAGGGAATAGTGGGAATAGAAAAATTATCAGAACCTTTGGAAATTGCTATCTAAAAATTTACATATTTTAACATAAACCTTTTCTACATATAAGATCATAACAAATAAGAATGTTACATGTTAAACCTCATTGTTAATTAAAGAAATAAGTTAAAATGGAATTAAACACTCCTCTGTTCACTCTCTAAGTAATTGTTTTAACTCTTTAGTTGCTGTATTCCTTTTAAGATAAATAAACTAAAAACGGAATGCTTAGGTATCAAGAATTTATAAATGAAAAGGAAAATAATCTTAAAAAACTAGCATGGTCACAAAAATCATATGAGCATGCTATTCGTTTTCGTATACCAATAACACCTAAATTAGGAAAACTTTTAAACGACAGTACTAAAATAACATCATTTCATATAACAGGGATAGAAGATATTCTTAATATTCGTTCTCTAATTAATAAGAAAAAATCTTTATCTACTTTTACTGAAATGAATGATGTGTATTTAGAAAATATGAGTGGTATAAATACCAAAGGATCTGTTTTATTTCAATTTGAAGCTACTCTTTTAATTAAAGCCGATTATGATATTATGTCAAGACCTGATGAACAGGGTAGAAGATGGGTTGATATAGGAGATTTAGGAAATAGTGAATTTTTTGAATATGAATGGATGGATTTCAGAGAAGAAATAGATAAGAAATTTAGCATAGAATGGCAACAAGATTTAATGTATGCAGTAAGTGATAGATATAATGTTGATAAAAATTGGATAAAATCTAACTCTATTAAAATAAGAGAGTTCATTAATTTTTACATTAAAAGAGCCGAGGAATTTATATTAAGTAAAAAACAACAATTTCTTAAAATGTTTATTTCTGAAAAGGATTCTTATTGGAATGAAATTTTAGTTAATAACATAAAAGTTAAAGATGTTCTTTTGCATTATAAATTTGATAACGAATACTTTGTGGAAAAAGTTAAAAAACATTTTGGTACATTGGAAAAACTTAAAGAAATTCTAGAATCATTTTCAACAGGTCAAATCTATGTTACATTTAAGCCATCGGAAGCAGTTAAATTTGTTGAAGATAGAAAACAAAAATAAAAATAAAATATATGATAAGCGAAAAAATGTTAGAGTACTTGATGCTCTGTAAAATAATGACCACTGAGGAAGCATTTTTTATAGATTCAGATTCTCTTTTAGAAATGAAAGACAGGAAAGAAAAATTAAAAAAAGAATTCATAAAAGAGTATAAGAAATGAAAAAAGTATTTTTAGGAGGAACTTGTAATGGTTCTGTATGGAGAGACAAATTAATTAAAAATTTAAAATATGATAAAGAAAATGACGACAGAGTATTTGATAATCTTGAACAAGTTTCATAATTCTTAAATTCAGACACTTAAAAAATTTAACATTATTTAACCAAAACAAATGAAAAAAGTTGCCTTATAGTTTTGGTATTTAGTCAATTTTAGTTATATTTGTATATGAAAATAAATCATTAAAACATATACACATGAAATTTAAAATAGACGCAAAGTTTATAGAAAAAGCAATAGAAGACAGAAAAATTAATTATAATTGCGAAATCGTTGATAGACAAATACATGAAGTTTCGGAAAAATCTTTAAATTACACTGTATATACATGGGATGAAAAACATTCGTCTAATTATCAGTATTTAGTGTATTTTACGAAAAATGGCAAAAGAATTTCATATAACATGTACACTTCCGCAATGGAAAGGGATGGTAGACTATTTGCTCTTTTATCGGAAGCAGAAGATCATATAAAAACAATAAAAGAACGAAAACAAAGAGAAACTAAGCGTAAAGAAGAAATGATAAACTCCGTTAAAATAGGAGACATTTTTGTTTCTTCTTGGGGATATGATCAGACTAACGTGGATGCTTATCAAGTAATAGAAAAGAAATCAAAAACTCTGGTGTTAGCTGAAATAAGATTAGCTCAAGTTAGTGGAACAGAATCTTATATGTCATGTCGTGTTGTACCGGTTAAAGATGCGTTTATTGACAAGAATATAACAATTAAGAAACTTATTTCATTTAATGGCATTAAAATTTCATCTTATAATTGGGCATCTAAATGGGACGGAAAATCTTCTTACTACAATTCTTGGTATGCATAACTAAAAGAATTTTAATTTTTGAACTTATTTCAATAGGAATGTTTATAAGATATATAAACTAAACAAAATGTTAACTAAAGAAACTGTGTCACCTTTTAATTTTCTTGGTGCATATACTTGTGATTTTTCTTTACCAAGCGGATCTTATTCTCCTATTCCTTTGATATAGAGAGCTAAACCTATATTTATTTCTTTTCTTAGGAGTGCAAGAGACCTACCTTTTAAAGAACTTGATATTCAATTTATGAGAGCTATGGAAATTGGAGATACTTCTGTAATGATGGCTATAGGAGTAAAGAAAACTGAACTTAGAAATATAACTGAACAGGATCTTTCTTCTGTTACTGATTTTGAATCGCTTAAATTGCTTTGGCCAACTTCCATTTTAGGTAATTGTACATTCTAGTTAAAAGAAGTTAAATTTGCATTTATTTTCCTAGTTTAAGAAATTGTGGTTATATTTGTGGTTATATTTGTATATGATAATAACAAGGTACATGATAAAATTCTAACATATGAAAGGTTATACACTAGAAAAAATAACAGAATTAAAAGAGGGTGAAATTTTTGTTTTTCATTCAAATGAAATAGGACAACATGTAGGTGGAGCTGCTCGTTTAGCTTTTTATAAATGGGGTGCAACATAGGGACAATAATTCAGTAGAAGTGGAAATACTTTGTTGTACCTACACTAAAATGTCTGCAACTTTAGAATGTCTACATAAACTTACACTTAATGAAAATTAAATCATATGTAGATAAACTTTTTTGCTACTGTTGGACATTTGACACTTTAGATTTTTACATCGCTGAAATTGACTGTAGTATAACAGGATTCACACACAATCAAATTGGTCCACTATTTAAAGATTTTAAGCATTTGCCTAATGTTTATCTTCCAAAAACTTCTTAAATTAAAATTAAACTATGAAAAAATGGAAAAGTTAACACTTAAAAAAGACTTTAGCTACGTTGAAAAAGTCATTGAAAGTTGCAATAGATATGAACAACTTTTAAATTCTTATATTTGGTCTTGTGATGTTCTTAAAAGAAAGTACCCAACAGAATTTATAGAAAAAGATTTAAGTACAAAATTATTTCATATAGTCGAGTCAAAAACATTGGAGCTTCGTTGCGCTCAACAATATTAAATTTACTCCTATTGGCCAAATTGAAGAAATTGATATAGCAATTCCTCCCACAGAGAAAAAACTTGGGAGTGTTTATAAAGGATTTGAAGTTTATTCAGTTCACAACTTAACTATTGAAGAATACCTTTTTCATGGAGATTAATTCTATTGCACTTTCCCTTAACGGAACTTATGTGGATCCCTATGGGTGAATTGAAGATATTAAGAGTGTAATTATTCACTTAACTAATGTACTTGCGTTTGCTGAAGATCTTCTTCGAATGATTAGGAACATTGGATTTGCCTCTCGTTTTGATTTTCAAATTGAAGACATTACAATGGTAATGATTAGAACATATGCTCATAAAATAACTGAAATAACTCCTGAAAGAATCCTTATTGAATTTGAGAAAATTGTTTCTAAAGGTAATATGCAAACATTATCAAGACCTCTTCATCAAAGTAATCTGTGCATGATATTGATTTTTCTGAAAACAGAATGTCTTTAGCTAAAACTATAGGAGAATTTATGTTTCTTCTTACTCGTGATTTAATTTCTAATCCTGCTAAATTCTATAAAGAAATTTTGAAAGGTGAAATTGGTATAACCAAAGAAATTGAAGCACTTTCATTTATTGAAAATATAAAGTTTTTTACAAAAGATTTTGAAAAAAGACTATCACTTTTGAGATGTTGAAAATTTGCCCTTCCACAATTGATAGTCAAATTTTAAGAACAGATTTTTTGACACCATTAAAAGAATTTAAAATCAGTAAATACCCTAAAACACTAAAAGAATTAGCAATTAATGTTAATGATTTACTTGAAAGAGAATTTATTGGAAAGGAAATTAAAGACATTCAACTTACAATTTTAACTGAATTTTTTAGTGATAAATTAAAAATGAAAGAGAAGAAATTCTAGAGTTCTTAAATTGTTAAAGAGATATATAAACCAAAACAAAATGTTTAAAAAATTTAATGACTATATAATATAAATGAGTCTTCTTCATTTAGGGGACAAATTGTAATTAAATCTACTCTTGTAGATGTTAGTAATTTTCCTGCTTCTCTAGAAAAAAAATTCACAAAGTGGTCTTTTAATGCAAAAAATACAAAAAGGTATCACCTAAGAATTATAGGTTGTAAGTTAACTTATTTGGTTAGTAATTCAACACAAACGAAATAAAAAAGTTAAAACTCTCATATCGGATTATAAGAAAACCTTTGAAAAATAAGAAAAGGTAAAGATAATATCTAAATTAAGAAAACTATTTCTAAACAATAGTGTATAAATTAATACAAACGAAACAAAAAACATAAACTTTCAAAAATGCTCTATTCAAAACATAATCAAATTTCCACACAGTCTCAAGGCAATACATTGGAGCAAGGATTGTGTTATGATAATTTTAGTGCAACATATGATAATAGAGATATGTTGTACACAAAATTAGAAACAATACAGATTACTTAAATTCACTAATTATGATATTAATAAAATGTGTTTGTTTATTCAACTAGATTTTTTTAGTTTTAATAAACTTTGTAATTATGACATTTTTGGAAGTTCTTGGAATAATGATATTCAGATGACTAAAAATTAATTATCTTTAACTAAAAATAATTTCAAAACTATTTTATATATGAAATTAAATAGTTATATTTGTATTTAATTTAAAACAGATGTTTTAATAATCGCAGAATTCATATAGTGGTATTATGGTGGCTTTGTAACCCACTCACAGCAGTTCGACTCTGCTATTCTGCTCTACTTTAATTCTTTAAACATCTTTAACTAAAAATAATTTCAAAACTATTTTATATATGAAATTAAATAGTTATATTTGTATATCAATTAAAAACAAACGTTCTTTGTGTTTTGAAACACGTAAATTGAAGTAGGTAAGGATTAAACATTGTGCGTTCGTATATCGGTAGTACTACTCCTTTCAAGCAGTCGAGATGGGTTCAACTCCCATACGCGTTACATATATTGCGAATTGTTGTAACTTAGTAACATCATGGGCTCATAACCCATAGTTCCCGTGCAAATCGAGGGTTCGCAACCAATTAAAAACAAACATTCAAATAGTTTCTTCTACATCCCAGATTAGTGATTTAATTAAAGGGAAACATAGGACATACGAGTCCAAACCGTTTGAATTTTAAAATGCCATCTTGGGGTAATTGTTAGCCACGTTAGATTTAGGATCTAATGATGAAAGTTGTGAGAGTTAGAGTCTCTCAAGTGTACAAAATATTTGTTCACAAAGTAAAGAAAAAATTTTCGGATTGGATCCAAATGTTGACTTTGGACTTTTCAAATAGCAAAAGTCTCACTGAACAGTGGTGTAGCAGCGGCATGTTTCCTTTTGATGGAAGAGGAATACAAGTTCGATTCTTGACTGTTCAACTAAAAGACAAAGTAAATGAAGGTTTAAAACTTTGAGTTAACTACTCTTATTCCTGTCTTTTAACTAGGTGTGGGAAAGTTGGTAATCCGCTGCATTTGGGATGCAGAGATAGCAGAATCGTACTCTGTCACCTAGACAATTTTAAAAATGTGGTAGTAGCTCAGTTGTATAGAGCAGGAATCTTCTACATTTCAGATTGGGGTTTAGAAGCCCTTCTACCGTACTAAAAAGTCTAACTAAAAGGAGGTAAGTGTATAAACCAGAAGAGCTGTATTGCTGGTTCAACTGCTTAGAAATAAGTAATACTAAAGGTACATGGGAAGCATCTCTTTATGCCTGTGTGAAGCTGCTTAGAAATAAGTGAATAGCAAGATACTCTATAAAGTACACTAGTTAGAATTTAATTCGTGTCCTTATCAACTCCGGCACATAATCAGTAGAAAGCGTAACAGATTACATTTTGTTTCAATTTCCGAGGACACACTCTAACTATTTAGATTTAAAAAAATGGGGTCTTAGTTTAATTGATGGAGCGCTTGTTTGCACATAAGAGGTTATCGGAGCATTCAGGATAGATTCCACTAAAAATTACGGGATATATACCCTCCGGCTGATACCCGGTTGAAAGGTTAACTGGTTACATGTTGGTTCAAATCCAACTATCCCGACAAAACACCGAATTAATTATATAGATTATGCTTACATAACAGATTCTTTAAAAGTACCTTTTGAAATAGCACAAAAAGAAGGTTTAGAATTAGAATTTATTTCTTCAGTTTATCTTAACTTATTGAACGGAGAAGAAATTCAAGTAGTCAGAGATGACGCTCTACAGGAATGTGATATGTAAATTAGAACGCATGAAACTTATAAAAAGTTTTTTATTTTTTATGGAAAAATAGGAAACTTTTTTAGTTTCTACTGAAGAGATATATAAACTAAAATAAACTAACTAAAAAATATGGAATTATTATCGTTTGCTGATTTTCTTAACGAATCAAAAACTCTAGGAAAATCATTTTATCAAAAAATGAAAAAACTTAATGACCAAATAGAAAGTCTTAAGGAAATAAGAAAGGAAAGAGTTAAACCATTTAATTCTGAAACAGATACTAAAAAGAAAGAAGAAATAAAAAAAGATTTAGTTTTTTTAACTACACAAATAAATGGTTTAGAAAGTCAACTTCAAAAAATGAGAGCAGAAGAACTTGATTTTATTCAAAATTTGGATAAAGGAGCAGAACTGGAACTTTCTGAAAAATTTGTAAATTCTGAAAAATACTCTACTGAGTTTGCTAAACATTTTACTATGTATTTACCTAAGCCAATCATAGGAAAATGGACTCTTAATTTATCTTCTCTTGAAAAGGATGGAACATTTGTTTGGGAAAAAG
>DYJU01000036.1 GCA_020722985.1 Candidatus Methylomirabilis sp. | reverse complement strand
AAAGGGTGGACGAGGCTGACGAAGCAATCTGGCAGTTTAAAACGGAGGAATACAAGCAGAGAAGGCGATCGGTGATAAAAGCAAGATTGCTTTGTCAGTCTCATTGAACGAAGGAATAGAAGATAGAGGGCATCGTTCGCCTGACTTTAAAATGATAAAACAAAAAATTTATTTATAGACTAATTTTATTCTACCAACGGCTAAACTATTGCGAAATATTCATTAATCATAATTTATTTTTATTTTACAAATATCTTTTGTATCCAGACTTTTTCACCATCAGGTAATTCAATAAATGCCATAGGACCATTAATATCAATAAGTTTAACTTTTATTCCTGGTTTTAATTTTGTGAAGGGTTGCTCTCCTTTCTGGAAAGGTTTTTTCCATGCTTTTATTGCATCAACATTTTTAACTCCATTAAAACCAGTTAAAATAATTTCGCTGCCTGGTTTAGGATCATATTTTAAAGTTGCACATCCTGTTAGAATAGTTAATGTTAATAGTAAAATTATTTTTTTCATAATTACATTTTAATTAAAACAAAAAAGAAGTCAAATTAAATTTGTATTGACAAATAAAATTATGCTATTATAATATCACTTACAAAGTGATAAATAATAATCTAAATAAGAGGTAATAAATGAAAATATCAACAAAAGGAAGATATGCAATAAGAACGCTAACACATCTTGCTGTTGCATATAAAGATAATAAGAAAACAGTAACAATAAAAGAATTGTCCGAAAAGGAAGATATTTCAAACAGATATTTAGAAAATATATTTGTAAAATTAAGAAAAGCAGGGATAGTTGAAAGTTTAAAAGGTGAAAAAGGTGGATTTTTTTTGACAAGATTTCCGGAGGATATAACAATGTATGAGATATTGAAATCTGTTGAAAATATAATAGAACCTTCTGAATGTATAACAGATAAAAAATTTTGTAATAGATTTAAAAATTGTGGAATGAGAAAAATATGGATAAGGTTAAGCCAGCATATAAATCAATTTTTTAAAAACGTAAATTTAAAAGAGATAGCACATGATTATTTAGAAAGGAAGTAAAATTATGAATAATCCAATTTACCTTGACAATAACGCCACAACAAAAGTAGCGCCAGAAGTTTTAGATGAAATGTTACCTTTTTTAAAAGAAGAATATGCAAATCCTTCCAGCATTTATTCCTTTGCACAAAGTATAAAAAAAAATATAGAACAGGCAAGAGAAAAAGTGGCGCAGTTATTAAATGCTGATTCATCCGATATTGTTTTCACATCAGGTGGGACAGAATCTGATAATTTAGCAATAAAGGGAATTGCTTATGCAAATAGAGAAAAAGGGAAACACATAATAACTTCTTCAATTGAACATCATGCTGTGTTAAATACCTGTAAATACCTTTTAAAGCAGGGGTTTGATGTAACTTTTTTACCTGTTGATAAATATGGAATTATTGATTTAAAAGAATTAAAAAAATCTATAAGAAAAGATACAATTTTAGTAAGTATAATGTTTGCTAACAATGAAATAGGAACAATAGAACCAATAGAAGAGATAGGGAAAATAGTAAAAGAAAAAGGAATTTATTTTCATACAGATGCAGTTCAAGCAGCAGGTAAAATTAAAATAAATGTAAAAAAATTAAACATTGATTTACTTTCAATTTCAGCGCATAAATTTCATGGGCCAAAAGGGGTTGGTGCTTTATATGTAAAAAAAAGCGTAAATTTTGATAATTTATTACATGGCGGGCATCAGGAAAAAGGCAAGAGGGCAGGAACTGAAAATGTTGCGGGTATTTTAGGGCTTGGCAAAGCGTGTGAACTCGCTATTGATTATTTAAATGATCAAAAACAACAACAAAAAATAAAAATGCTCAGGGATAAATTAGAAAAAGGAATTTTAGAAAAAATACCGGAAATTATAATAAATGGACATCCTGAAAAAAGGATAGACAATACACTTAATATTTGTATAAAATATATAGAAGGTGAAAGTATTTTAATTAATTTAGATTTAGAAGGTATCTATGCGTCTTCTGGATCTGCATGCACATCTGGTTCGCTTGAACCTTCGCATGTTTTGCTTGCTCTGGGGCTGCCACATGAAATTGCACATGGCAGTTTAAGGTTTAGTTTAAGTAAATATACAGAGGAAAAAGAAATAGAAAAAGTTTTAGAAATTTTACCGGAAATAGTTCAAAAATTAAGAAATCTATCGCCTTTGTGGAAGGAGAAAAAAATATGAATGATAGAGAACTTACAAAAAAGATAAAAGAATTAAAGAGTAAAAAGAATGCAATTATAGTTGCCCATAATTATCAAATACCAGAGGTTCAGGATATAGCAGATTTTACTGGAGATTCTTTAGAACTTTCTAAAAAATGTGCTGCTGCAAAAGAAAATATAATAGTTTTTTGTGGTGTAAAGTTTATGGCAGAAACTGCTAAAATATTATCGCCTGATAAAAAAGTTTTAATTCCTAAGGTTAATGCTGGCTGCCAGCTTGCTGATAGTATAACAGAAAAAGAAGTTGATGAATATAGAAAGAAATATCCCGATGCTGCAATTGTTGGTTATGTAAATACATCTGCTTCTGTTAAAGCAATGCTGGATTATTGCGTAACATCTGCCAATGCTGTTGATATTGTAAAAAAAATACCTAATAACAGAATTGTTTTTTTGCCTGATAAAAATTTAGGGCTATGGGTTAAAAAAAATATAAAAGATAAAGAGATAATCATTCATAATGGTAGATGTTATGTGCATCATAAATTTACAAAAGAAGATATAATAAATGCAAGAACATCGCATCCAGAGGCTAAGATAATAGTTCATCCAGAATGTCTGCCAGAAGTTGTTGAACTTGCTGATGCAGTTGCTTCAACATCAGGTATGATAAAATATGTAAAAGAAAGCCCGGTCAAAAAATTTATAATAGGAACAGAAGAAGGGCACATACATCGCTTAAAAAAAGAAAGACCTGATGCTGAATTCTATTCGCTTGGGAATGCACAGATATGTTTTAATATGAAATTAACCAGGTTAAAAGATGTTTATGAATCTTTAGAAAAAGAGCAATATGAAATAAGTTTATCCGAAGAAATTATAAGAAAAGCTAAAATACCTATTGAAAGAATGGTTAATTTATAGAACGGAGAAAAGATGTTTCAGTATTCAGATAAAGTTATGGAACAATTTAAAAGTATGAAAAATGCAGGCAGGATAGAAGATGCTGATGGTATAGGTAAAGTAGGTAATCCTGTTTGCGGGGATGTTATGTGGATTTATATTAAAGTTGATGAAAATGAAGTTATTATTGATTGCAAGTTTGAAACCTTTGGGTGTGTTGCTGCAATTGCAACATCATCACTTGCAACTGAACTTGTTAAGGGGGAAAAAATAGAAGATGCTTTAAAAATCACAAATAAAAGAATAGTGGAACTTTTGGGAGGATTACCCAAAGAAAAATTTCATTGTTCAGTCCTTGCAGAAGAAGGAATAAAAAAGGCAATAGAAGATTACAGGCAGAAAAAAGAAAAATAATGAAAAAGGTTATTGTTGGTTTAAGCGGTGGGGTTGATTCAACAGTTGCTGCTTTTTTATTAAAAAAAAAAGGATATGAAGTTTTAGGGATAACATTAAAATTATGGGATGATGCATCGCGTTGCTGCAACTATGAAGATATAATGCGGGCAAAAAAGGCATGTTTTAAAATGGGGATAAAACATTATGTGTTAAATTTGAAAAATTATTTTAAAAAAGAAATTATTGATTATTTTATTCGGGGTTATTTAGATGGATTAACTCCCAATCCCTGTGTTGTCTGTAATGAAAAAATAAAATTTAATGCATTATTTAAAAAAATGAAGGAACTTAATTTTGATTTTATTGCAACAGGACATTACGCTCAGATAAAGAAAGTAAAAAATAAGTTTTTTTTAAGTAATGCTATAGATAAAAATAAAACTCAGGAATACTTCCTTGCGCGGATTGATGAAAATATTTTGAAATATATTAAATTCCCGCTTGGAAAACTTACAAAAGAAAAAGTAAAACAGATAGCAAAGGAAAATGGATTTTTTATACCGGACAAAGAAAGCCAGGAAGTTTGTTTTTTAAAAGACAAAGAAACGCCATATAAATTTGTTGAAAAATTTGTTAATGTTGAAAAATACAAAAAGTGTTCCATCTATAATTTACATGGAGCAAAATTAAAAGAAATAGAAGAACCATATTTTAAATTTACCATAGGACAGAGAAAAGGTATGGGGATCGGAGGTGGGATACCTTTTTATGTATATAAAATTGATGCAAAAGAAAAAAAAATACTTGTCAGTGAAGAAAAAATGTTGTATAATAACATTTGCAAAATAGATAAAATAAAATTTTTTATAATTCCCTCAAAAAATTTTTTCAGGGCAAAAGTAAAAATAAGATATTTACATAAAAAAGCAGATGCTTTGATTAAAAAAATAGATGAGAATGAAGCAAAAATAATTTTTTATAAACCACAATTTGCAATAACACCAGGTCAATTAGCAGTTATTTATGTTAAAGATTATATTATAGGAAGTGGCTTTATAAAAAATATTGATTAAAAAAATTATAAAAATTTTAAGTAACAGTTCAGCAAATAGGAGTTCTTTTGAAAAAGTTTAATCATAGATAGAAAATGTCATTCTTAGGAAGCAGAAAGAGGAGGGTAGAAGGGAAAATAAGGGTAATATGAGGCTTAAGGAAGCAATCTTGTAGTTGAAAACGGAAGAAGTCAGGACTAAAAGGCATCAGGTAATAAAAGCAAGATTACTTTGTCAGGCGAAATTTAAGTTGTAATAGAAATAAAGGAACTCGTTCGCCTGATTCTATAATGACAAATTTAAAAATTTACATATAAGATAATTTTGTTCTACCGATGGTTAAATTATTACAACTTTAAAAATACTTGACAAAAGTTAAATAGTGATATATATATGATATGCTTTTGAATGGATTGATATATCCGGGGGCGGGCATCCCTAACTTAACCCTCCCCAATACCCCCTTACGTCCGCCCCCGGTTAAAATAAAAAACCTGGTTAAATTCAAAAAAATTTGACAAACCTAAAAATAAGTGATAAAATTTAAAAAATTATTTGAATTAATATTTTCAAGGAGTTAATATGGGTTTTAAGCAATTAATAGTTATACTTTTAATATTATTTCTTTTTGCAACCTATATTGTAGGGGGGGCTGAAAATATAAGCAGGTTTATTGAAAAATATTCTGAAGAAAAATATCAGGAGCCCTTAATAGAAAAAATCGCCTATTATAATATCCATTATGTATGTTTTATGGCAAAATATAAAAGAACCCTTGAATTAATAGAAAAATTTAAAGAAAAATATAACCATTCACAATACCTTGAAACAATATTTTTCTTAAGAGCTAAAACATACGATAAAATGCTTGATGCCAGAACAGCAATTGAAGAATATAAAAAATATCTTGAAGATTATCCGGATGGCAAATACAAGAAAGATGCAGAAAAAAGACGAAAAGAATTATTAGATTTTTACTAAGAAAGGATAAAAAATGAACAAAAATATTCTAGTTATTTCGTTTTGTCTTTTATCTATCGGTTTTATATTGGCTCAGGAAGATATGATTGATACAGGATTTGCAAGAGAAAGCAGTAACCCTGTGGCAACAGAGGTTGTTACAACCTCAACAGAAATTGCTGTGACGCCGACTGAGGTTATTCAAAAACAGAAAGAAATATCTACTTTGACACAAGAAAGCAAAGAACCAGTTGCAAATCCGTCTTCAGTTTCAGAAGAAAAAGTTGAGGTGGATACAGAAGCAAAAGATACAGAAGGTATAATTATTTTATCGCCAGGTGAAGTAGAACCCGCCATACTTGAAAAATATGTAAAATATGAAAAACCCTCAGAAGAAAAAGTGGAAGAAGGCACTGAGATTATAAAAAAGGAAAAGGAAGAAGTTAAGGAAGGTGGAGAAGTAACATTTGAGTATAAAGAAGAAGAAGCAGAAATAGTTTTAATAGAAGGGGAACAAAAAGAGAAGATTGAAAAAGCAGGTTTAGTACTTTTAGAAAAAGCCGGGTTTATAAGCCAGAGTTTTATTGAAGACGGAATAATTTTTAATCCTGAAAAAAATTTTCCACTTTTGCCGGGAAAATTTGTTTTTGTAAATATAACGGTTGGGAAACCTGTAAAAAAAGGCGATAAATTTATTGTCTATGATGATGGTGAAGAAGTTTTTAATCCAAAAACCGATGAATATGTTGGAAAAATGATAAATGTAAAAGGGATTATAAAAATCAATAAAAAGGTTAAAGATAATATATATAATGCAAAGATTGTTAAAAGTTATGGAATGATAAAAGACGGTTATAAGGTTAAATTAAGAAAAGAAATTTCAGATTATCATAATAAAATTACAAGAAAAGAAGTTAAAAAATTATTGGATGTTGAAGGATTTATAATAAAGGCAAAAAATAAGGATAAAGAATTAATTTTAAATATAAAAGATATTGTTTATATAGATAAAGGTTTAGAACACGGAATATTGCCGGGTATAAAAATGGATATTATAAAACCTGGACAGGAAGAAAGTGAAAATGAAAAGATAAATGTTATAGGCAAAATTCTTGTTATAAACTGTATGAAAAACAACTCAACTGCTATTTTAGTTTCTCAGAATGATATCGTAAAAGTTGGAGATATTGTCAGGACAATAAAAAAATAGTGAAATTTATAATGGATGAGAATAAGGCGTTCTCTGAATTGAAAGAAAAAATATTCAGAGATAGGGGACTGGATGTAAATCAGTATAAAGAGAATTATTTAAAAAGAAGAATAGCTGTGAGGATGCGCGCTTTACAGATTAATAGTTACTCGGAATATTTGGATGTTTTAAATAAAAATGCAAATGAGTATGTTTTGCTGTTTGATAAACTCACCATAAATGTAACTCAATTTTTCAGGGATCCGAAAATGTTTGTTGCTTTTGAAAATGAAATTTTGCCAGATGTCTTAATATCAAATGAAAAAAAGGAAATAAAAATATGGAGCGCTGGTTGCTCATCAGGCGAAGAACCATATTCTATTGCAATGTCTATAGAAGAAGTGATTGAAAAAAATGGTATTAAAAATTTAAATTATGAAATATATGCAACCGATATAGATAATGAAGCTTTATTGCAGGCAAAAAAAGGTTTGTATAATATAAAATCAATGGAAAATATCGCTAATATAAGAAGAAATAAATATTTTGAACGGATAAATGATATAACCTATTTGATTTCAGAAAAAATAAAAAGCAAAGTTAAATTCATAAGATTTAATCTTATGGAACCATATAAAACCAATTTTTTTGATATTGTTTTTTGCAGGAATGTTATTATATACTTTATAAAGGAGTTACAAAAAAAAGTATTACAGTATTTTTATGATAGTTTAAAGGATAATGGCATTTTAATACTTGGTAAAACAGAAACAATGCTTTTAAGTTTCAGAGATAAATTTAAGTGTATAAATTTAAGAGAAAGAATTTTTAAAAAGGAGTAAAGAAAGTATATGGAGACGGTTCAGGATTATATAAATTTAGGGCTTGCATTTATATTAAGTAAAAGATATGAACAGGCAATAAAAGAATTTGAAAAAGCACTTGCTATTAACCCTGATGATGGAGAGGTTCATTTTAATTTAGCCAATGCTTATATGTATAAAGGAGATTATGAAAAAGCAATTTCAGAGTATGAAAAGGCAATAAAATTAAATCCTGTAAATATAAATGCAATAACCAGATTGGGAAAATTGTATTCTAATATTGGTAAATTTGAAAAGGCACAGGAAGAATATAAAAGGGGGCTTGAAATTAAACCGGATGATTTGCTTATAAGGCATTTATCAGGGGATTTGTATTTTAAAATTGGTGATTATGAAAAGGCAAAAAATGAATATTTATTTATTCTGGAAAAGGATTCTAAAAATGATGAGGTGAGATTTAAACTTGCCTATATTTATGAAATGCAAAAAAAATATGAAGATTCTGTAAAAGAATACGAAAAAATTTTATCTACTGTTCCCAAAAATGCCGGGATAAATGCCATACTTGGAAATCTCTACAGGAATCTTAAAAATTACAACAAAGCAATTGAATGTTATGACAGAGCCATGAAATTGAATTCAAATGAAGCAGGCGTTGCTTATAATTTGGGAGTTTTATATTTTGAACAGGGAAATTTCCAGAAAGCGATAGAGTGTCTTGAAAAAGCAAAACAAAATAAATTTATAAATACAGAAGTTTATATATTATGCGGTGAAGCATATTCAAAATTGGGAAAGAAAAAGGAAGCAATAGCAGAATATAAAAAGGCAGTGGAGTTAGGTGTTGCTGATGCCGAGACCCATAAGGCTCTCGGTTTTGTTTATTCTGAAGAAGGACAGATTGATGAAGCCATAGAAGAGTATAAAAAAGCACTTGAACATAAAAAAGACGATATAAGTATTATAGAAAATTTAGGGCATATATATTATAAAAAAATAAAATATAAAGAAGCAAAGGAATATTTTTTACAGTGCGTTGAAAAAGGGAAAGCAAACGCTGATATTTACTATAAACTTGGTAATATAGCGATGAAAGATAATAACGCTGAAAAAGCAAAGGAATATTGGAAAAAAGCTCTGGAAATAAACCCGGATAATGAAATAATAAAAAAGAATTTAAAGTTATTAACCGGCGAAAATTTATAAAAATGGAACTTTTTAAAAAGCAGGAAAAAAGTTTGGGGGAACTTTTATTAGAATCCAGAATAATAACAAAAGAACAACTGGAAAAAGCTTTAGAGGAACAAAAACAAACTAAAATTCCTCTCGGAAAAATTGTTGTAAAAATGGGATTTGCAAAGGAAACAGATATAATCAATGTCCTTCAGGGACTTTTGGTTATCATTTTTGAAATAAACAAGGAATTTTTTGCTGTAGAAGTTGTATTTACTAAAGAAATTTTACCACTAAAAAAAATTACTCAACTCCCGTCTTTGCCGAATTATGTTTTAGGAGTTATGGGTTTACGCGAAGAAGTAATACCGATTATCAGTTTAAATAATAAAATTTTTGGTAAAAAAGATGTAATTTCGGAAGACACAAGAATAATTGTGGTTGATAACAAAGGGGAAAGTGCAGGGATGTTGGTTGATAATGTTATTTCTGTTAAAAATTATCAAACAACAGATTTTGCAGATGTAAATAAATATACGTTTGAAAGTCATAAAAAATTCATATCAGGGCTTATTAAAGATGGTGAAAAGGTAATTTCGCTTATTAAACCAGAAGCGCTTTTTAAAATAGAAAAGTAAAATTAAACAACAATAATTTCGCAAAGAATTTTATTCTGAAAAAAATTTATAATTCCAATCGTGTTTGCTGATATGCCACAGGTTGCGCTTCCTGGATTGAAAAATTTTATTTCTGCAAATTCTTCATACAGTGCATAATGGGAATGACCGAATATTATTAAATCAGGATTGTAGGATATAAATTTTTTATACATCCTGTGTTTTAAATCAAAAGGAGATCCATCGCCATGCGAAACACATAAAATATATCTTTCATTGATTTTAAAAACGAGTTCTTCGGGATGTTTTATATCATCTGGATCCATATTGCCTTTTACCGCATACGTCGGAGAAATTGTATTTAAAAAAGTTATAACATTTTCGCTTATAATGTCGCCGCAATGAATAATAAAATCAGATCTTTTAAAGTGATCTTTAATTTTTTCAGGTAAAAATTTTTTTCTTGAAGGAATATGAGTATCGGAAATTACACCTATTTTTTTTATATTATTTAGTTTGATCATTCTGATTTTTTTGCAGTTCATTAAGTAATCGGGCAAGGTCGCTGGTGCTTAATTTATCAAGCGCCTTTGTTAAACGATCCGTCTTTGTTGATTTATGCTCTGGGGAAATACCAGTTTTGTCAAATCCTACTGCTTTTACATATTTTGATTGCAACTCGCCTAAAACTCTAAATAAAAGTTTTGTCTCGCCTGGTGTTAATTTTCCGGTGGTTTTATCTTTTATTGCTGTTAACATATTTATTGTTTGTCTTGCAAGTGGTAAATTCTGTACTTTTTTTCCACTGATAAATCTCGGTATTTCTCCCAAAGATATTAATGCATTCTGGTTTAACATAAGTATCAAATTTATAAAATCTATGTTATCTTCTTTTTTTTCATCCATAATTTATTTCCCTTTTGTTTTTTTTAATTATAGATTATAATATATTGAAAATCAATTGAAATTTATTTATTGGAACGTGTTCGGAAAACACCAAATTCCTGTTTGGTGATGAATGAACACAAAAGTCTTTATCTACTTTGCCAGGAGAGTTAAGAGAGAATACTCTCTGGTCAATCAACAAAGTTGATTGAGTTTTGTGGGAGTCTCGGGCTCCATGAACCTCGGGCTCCATGAACCTCAGGATCCATGAGCCTCAGGCTCCAGCCCGAGGGGTCCCAATTTTATAATTTAGAGGTGAAACCATGAATATTTTAGAAATAAAAGATTTAGAACTCAATAAAGATGGCAGAAAATTACTTAATAAAATAAATATAGAAATCTGGGCTGGGTATGTGCATGCTATTGTTGGTCCTAATGGTGCTGGCAAATCCACTCTTGCAAATACAATAATGGGGCTTTCTGGATATAGAGATTTTTCAGGTGATATTTTATTTAAGGGAAAATCAATTAAAAATTTAACAATAGATGAAAGGGCACGTCTCGGTATAACTTTAGTATTTCAGGAGCCAGCAAGATTTGAAGGGTTATCAGTTGATGATTTTATTTTAGCAGGTATTAAAGAAAAAAAATCCATCCTGGTTGATGAAGCGTTAAGGAAAGTAGGGCTGGATCCTTTAAAATATAGACAGCGCTTTGTAGATAAAACTTTATCAGGTGGTGAAAGGAAAAGAATTGAACTTGCTTCAATTTATACCATGAAGCCTGAACTCGTATTTATGGATGAACCGGATAGTGGGGTTGATATTGATTCTATAAAATATATTTTTGAGATAATAAAAGATTTTAAAAAGCATGGGACAACTGTTATTTTAGTTACTCACAGTCCCGATGTTTTAAAGCAGGCAGAACATGCGTTTTTATTTTGCGCAGGGAACCTCATCTGCAAAGGCGAAGTAAATAAATTATTTGAATATTTCACAGGCAGATGTGCGCCATGTGATCATGTTGGAAAACCGGATAAGATTGAAAAAGGAGTTAAAAATGGATAAAGATAAAATTTTATCAGAACTTTTAAATTATTCAGGTTTACATAAAATGGCTCCTGATATCGCACATATTGAAATACATGGGAATCAGGTATTAGGAACACATTTAGTTGAAGGTTTATCAGTGGAATCAGAAAGTTTTGAAGATGGTGTTAATATAAAAATAAGAGTAAAAAAAGGTATAGAGATAAAAAATCCTGTAAGGTTTTGTTTTGGATTAATCCCGGAAAATGGGATTCAAAAACTAAATATAAATACTGTAATAGAGGAAAATGCAAAAGCCAGTTTTATAGCAAGTTGCACTTTCCCTAATGCAAAAAACATTCAACATTTAATGGATTCGGAAATAATTCTTGAAAAAGGATCTTCTCTTAAATATTTTGAGCGTCATATACACGGAGAAAAAGGTGGAGTTACAATTGTTCCTGTCACAAAAGTTTTTATAAAAGAAAATGCCAGATATTCAACAGAGTTTGAATTAATAAAAGGAGCAGCGGGTGAAATTAAAATTGATTATAGTGCAGAAGTTGAAAAAGATGGTGTTGTAGATATGAATACAAGAATTTTTGGTAGGTTAAAAGATAAAATTCATATAAAAGAATCTGCTCATCTAACAGGAGAAAATTCTACAGGTGTTTTGACCAGTCATATTGCGTTAAAGGATGAAGCAGATGCGATTGTGGAAAATGAAATTATAGCTGATGCGCCATTTGCAAGGGGACATGTTGATTGTAAAGAAATTGTTCAGGGAAGAGCAAAAGCAAGGGCGATTCCAGTAGTTCAGGTTAATAATTCAAAAGCACATGTAACCCATGAAGCTGCAATTGGTTCTGTTGATTCAAAGCAATTAGAAACTCTGCTTTCCCGTGGACTTGCAGAAGATGAAGCAGTTGAAATGATAATAAACGGATTATTAAAATAAAAATCAAATTATTACTTTAAGTAATAGTTCAAGTATCGTAATAATTTAGCCATCAGAAGTGAACTTGGAAAAGTGTGGCTACTGGTAAGTAAATACTTGACCTTGTCATTGCGAGGAAGCCGAAAGATATGTAAAGGTAGAAAAATAAGGGTATATGAGGCTTAAGGAAGCAATCTGGCAGTTAAAAGAGTAAGAAAACAAGTAGAGAAGGCGATCGGTAATAAAAACAAGATTGCTTTGTCAGACTCATTTAGCGGGGAAAAAGAAGCCAAAGGTCCTCATTCGCCTGACTTCGCAATGACAAAGCGAAAGATTTATAAATGGACAAATTTTATTCTGCCAGTGGCTAAACTACTATTTTATATTTTATAAAAACATGTATAATTGTGCAGGATTTATTTCTTTATTTTTAAATATAAGCAGATAAAGGTGGTGTAAAAAATGATTAAGAAAGGCAATCCGGCAATAGTAATTCCAGTTTATACCGAAGAAACAGAAAAATTTAAGAATCTCTGGTTAAAAGTAATAGTTTCTGAAAAAGAAATAAAAATATGACTATGCCTGAGACAATTGCAATTATTTATGATTTTGATGGAACGCTTACGAAAGAGTCATCTTTAAATTACACTATTTTCCCTTATCTTAAAATTAAACCAGATGAATTCTGGGAACTCGTAAATAAAGAAATGCAAAAAGACAATGCTGACTGGATTTTAATATTTATGCGACTTGTTTTAGAAATTGCGAAAAATAAAAAATTTAAAATAACTCAAAAAATATTAAAAAAACTTGTAAAAAATATTATATATGTAAAAGGTATTCCTCAATATTTTGAAAGAATAAACACATATATAAATAAAAATTTTAAAGATATAAATTTACGACATTATATTATATCTGGTAATCTGGCTGAAATAGTTAAATTTTCAAAAGTTGCAAAGTATATGAAAAATATTTTTGCATCTTCGTATTATTATAAAAATGGCAAGCCGGTTTTTCCTTTACTTGCTGTTAATGAAACATTAAAGACACAGTTTATTTTCAGGATAAGCAAGGGGAGAGAAAAAATGTATGAACCCGTAAATGATTTTATTGAGCATTCAAAAAGGCCGGTTCCTTTTAAAAATATAATTTATATAGGCGATGGATTAACAGATATTCCATCAATGGCTGTTGTAAAAAATAATGGCGGTCATTCAATAGCAGTTTATAACGATACTGATAGTAAAAAAGTATGTGATAAATTATTAAAAGAAGGCAGAGTCCATTTTATTGCAAAGGCAGATTATTCAAAAGGAAGTAAATTAGAAAAACTTTTAAAACGAATAATAGCGTTGATAATTAAAAATAATTGATCTTTTTCAAAAACAGGGTTAAGTTTATTAAAAAATACTTATAAAACCAGTAAGAAATATTTTAAATATAAAAAGGAGTTAAATTATGGCACATTATTTAATTGATACAAATTGTTTTGTCTTATGCTATCAATTTGACCAGAAATATAAAGCATTAAAGGATTTAGTATTTTCTCCTGAAAATACTATTCATATTCTTGAAATATGTATACCTGAGGTTATTTCTATTTTTTATAAAAAACATTTTGGAGAAGGTAAAATTTCTTATGATGAGATGCGTGATATGGTAAATCAATTTATAATTGATATAAGGGCAAATAAATTTATGATACATCCAGTTATGAACAGAGAAATTATAAAAACAGATGAAATATGGAAAAGGGCTGAAAATACCTTTAAAGAACTTGTAAAAACTGAACATAGTTTTTTAGGAGCAATAGATGCTATTTTACTTGCTTTAGCAATTAATCTTTCCGAGACAAAAGGGATAAAAAATGATTTTATATTTATTACAAATGATACTCATCTTTATTTAACAGCAAAGAGTTTTGGGGTGAATGTAAAGAATATAAAGGATATTTAATATAAAAATTAAAACACAAAAAGCATTTTAAATTAATAATTGTTAATAATGGGATTTTTTTCTGAAATAAATGGTCAAAAATTATTAAATTGAAAATATTTCTATAGATGCTATAATAATTAAAATTTTTTTTTGACTAAAATAAAATACGGAGGTGGTAAAGTGATAATAACAAATATACCTTTAGTTCCCGGGAAAAAAATAGTTGAACATTATGGCCTGGTTTCAGGAAGCACAGTAAGGGCGAAACATATAGGCAGGGATATCATGGCTTCGCTTAAAAATATAGTTGGCGGCGAATTAAAAGGTTATACGCAATTATTAAACGAAGCGCGAAATGAGGCAATAAAAAGAATGGTTTTACAGGCAGAAAAGTTAGGTGCGAATGCAGTCATAAATGTCAGATTTTCAACTTCTTCTATTACCCAGGGTGCTGCTGAACTTTATGCATACGGAACAGCGGTAAAGGTGGAATGAAATGGATTTATATATTTTACTTACTTTAGTAATTTTAGGGTTTTCATCTGGAACAATTGCAGAAAAAATACATTATAATTCTATAAAAAAGAGAGAAACAGAATTAATTAATATTCCTGCTGTAACTTCTGGAGATTTTATTGATGAAGAAAAGGAAATAGAAAATGTTTATTTTTTAGATGGTGCATGTGTTGTTGCACTTGATTATTTTAAAATGTTTTTCGCTGAGATAAAAAAATTTTTTGGTGGGAGAATTCAATCCTATGAAACGCTTTTAGATAGAGGAAAAAGAGAAGCAATATTAAGATTAAAACAAAAAGCAAGAGAAAAAGACGTTGACATAATAGTTAATTTAAGAATAGAGACATCAACAATTGGACAGTCTGCAGGAAAGAAAAAGGGATTTGGTTGTGTAGAAGTTTTTACATATGCCACAGGAATTAAATATAAAAAATGAAATATGTTCCCAAAATTCCTGATGGTGATGTGAATGTTCCAAAAGAAAGCATATTGAAAACTTTTTTATTTATCCTGTTTACACTCTTTATAATAATTTATTTAATTTATTTATTACTTGGTTTTTTTACCGATATAATTGTTAAAAAAATACCATGGCAATACGAAAAAATACTGGTTTATAAATATTTTTTGCCTGAAAAAGATAGAGATATAATAAAAAAAGAAAAAAAATTACAAAAAATTTTAAACGGTCTTGTAAAATATACAGATATGAAAAACAGGGATTTTAAAGTCAGGATTTATAAAACAGATGAAAAAAATGCTCTTGCTTTGCCTGGTGGTGATATTGTTGTATTTTCAGGTATTTTAAAAATTATTGGTGACGATGAAAGAAAAATTGCTGCAATTTTAGCACATGAATTAGGGCATTATGCACATAGAGATCACCTGTGCGCAATTGGTAGAAAACTAATTTTAACTTTAATTTTAACTTTTCTAACAAAAACTGATAATCAGGCGAGCAGTTTATTTGCTTCTTCCTTAGACAAAATTCAATTAAAATATTCGAGAGATCAGGAAAAAAAAGCAGATTTATATGCTGTTGATTTATTATATAAAAGATATAAAAGAATAAAAGAAATGATTGAAGTTTTAAATGCTCTTTCCGGGTATGAAAAAATACCAAAGTATTTTTCATTTTTTTCAACGCATCCAACTTTTGAGGACAGGATAAAAACTATAAAAAAATATGCGAAGAGAAAAGGATACAGGATTTAAAAAAACTAATCCTGTTGAATTCCATGTAAGAGATGATAAGTGGTAGGTGGCAAGATTCAAGAAACGGCTGGTAAATGGTTGCAGGCAGCAGATGCCCGATAAAAATAAATTTAGTAATTAATAGGCATTGCTCTGAAAATTAAAATTGTGAATAATTAAAAGATATAAAAAAACAATTTAAGATTGCATATAATAAGTAACAATTGTAAAATAATAGCAATAGTTCAGCCACCAGAAGTGAACTTGGAAAAGTGTGGCTATCAGTAAGTAAATACATAATACTGTCATTCTTAGGAAGCCGAAAGAGGAGGGCAGAAGGGAAAATAAAGGTAATATGAGGCTTAAGGAAGCAATCTCGCAGTTGAAAGCGGAAGAAAATAAGGCGAAAAGGCAATAGGAATAAAAGCAAGATTGCTTTGCAGGCTCATTAAACGATGGAATAGAAGTCAGAAGTTATCATTCGCCTGACTTTAAAATGACAGGGCGAAAAATTTATATATGGATTAATTTTGTTCTACCAGTTGCTAAACTATTACAAATAATAAAGGTATTAACTTATGATTCATATATTTTTAATAAGGAGGTTTGCTATATGAATTTTGTTATTGCAATTTTGGCAAGTGTTATAGTCAGTTTGATTTCTTTTGTTGGAATAATTGCGCTTTTACTAAATGAAAATTTATTAAAAAAAATTTTACTTGCCCTGATTGGTTTCAGTGCGGGAAGTTTAATAGGTGGTGCTTTTTTGCATCTTTTGCCAGAAACATTTGAAAAGGGGCAAGATTATATTTTTTCGTTTAGTATAGTTATAATTAGTTTTACTATTTTTTTTCTTATGGAAAAATTTTTGTTATGGCGTCATTGTCATAAAGGTGAAAAATGTGATGTTCATACTTTTACATATATGAATCTTATAGGTGATGGCATTCATAATTTAATTGACGGACTTGTAATTGGAGGAGCGTTTTTTGTTGATATTAAAATAGGAATTGCAGCAACCATTGCAATAATCTCTCACGAGATACCGCAGGAATTAGGGGATTTTGGCGTTTTAATATATGGGGGCATGAAAAAGTCAAAAGCATTATTTTTTAATTTTTTATCTGCTACAACTGCAATTTTAGGAACATTGATAGGTTACTTTTTAGCTGTCAATTTAGAAAATTTTATCAGTGCGCTTATGCCTTTTGCTGCAGGTGGATTCATTTATATTGCGGCATCTGATTTAATTCCTGAATTACATAGACAGTCAGATTCTAAAAAATCTTTAACTGCTATTTTACTTTTTCTATTAGGTATAATTTTTATGGCGTGGCTGAAAATATCACACGGATAAAAAAGGAGAAAATTTGTGAAAAATTTTAATTTAAAAAAAACGATAGTTTTGCTTTTCTTTTTATCTGGTATAAGCGGTTTGATTTATGAAGTTGTCTGGTTAAGAATGCTTTCACGTGTTTTAGGCGTTACTAATTTTGCTGCAACTGTAACTTTAGCAGCGTATATGCTTGGACTTGGATTGGGAAGTTATATATGGGGTAAAAAAGCAGATACGGATACAAACCCTTTAAAAACTTTTGCCTTGCTTCAAATAATGATAGCATTATCTGTTTTATTGGTCCCTTTTTTACTTAATATAGCAATTCCTTTGTATAAATTTATATTTATCAAAAGTAATGGCAGTATTGCTGCAGTTGCTTTTGCGAGAATTTTAATAGCGTTTTTTGTGTTATTGATACCTGCAACTCTAATGGGCGGAACATTACCTGTAATTGTAAGTTATGTGACAAAGCAGAATAAAATGTATGGTGAAAATTTAAGTTTACTCTATGGAGTAAATACTTTAGGTGCTGTTTTTGGAGTAATTTTAAGTGGTTACTTTACTATAGGACTTTTAGGTGAAAATGAAACTGTTTTTTTAGGAGTTGTTATTAACCTTTTTGTGGCTTTACGTGTTTTGCAATTAGATAAAAACAAAGTTGCTTTAAATCAAGAAAATGTAGTTTTAGAAAAAAAGCAGGAAGTTTTTGAATATTATTCTGATAAGATACGTAATTTTATTTTGCTTGCAATATTTATAAGCGGGTTTACAGCGCTTTCTTATGAAATAATATGGAATAGAATGCTTATTTTATATTTGGAAGTTTCAATATATACTTTTTCAGGCATGCTAACCGTTTATTTAACAGGAATAGCACTGGGAAGTTTATTTATTAATAAAATAATAAAAAACATAAAAAAACCATTGCTGATTTTTGGCATACTGGAAATTGTTTTAGGATTTTTATCAATATTAAAATTATATATGTTTCCAGGATTTGCTCATAATGCATCAGGTAAAATTATGGCAACATTTGCACTTGTTTTACCAACGACATTTGTTTTTGGCATGATATTTCCAATTGCCGCAATGTGTTATAACAAAAGTGTAGAAAAATCAGGAACATCAACAGGAATGATCTATGTATTTAATATAGCAGGGAATGTTTTAGGTTCTCTTGTTACAGGTTTTTTCTTATTGGGTTTTTGGGCTCAACATATACAGTTATATTCCTTGCTTTGATAAATGCTGCTCTTGGATATATTCTTTTGACTTTTGAAAAGGAAAGGACGAAAACAAGATATGTTGTTGCAGGAACGGCAATTGTTTTAATTGTTTTATTTGCTGTTATAATCGGTAGATTTGATATTTTTTTGACAACCTTTGTCCAGAAAAACTTTCTTCATCCGCCTTATTCAAAAATTTATTTTCATAAAGAGACGATACAGGGAACTGTTACCTGTTTTGAACATCTTGGGGCAAAGCATCTTAATATAAATGGTATAGGACAGACAAAACTCTGCACAGAGACAAAATTGATGGCGCATATACCGGTTTTAATGGCGGATGATCCTAAAAAATTTCTCATTATTTGTTTTGGTATGGGCACAATCTTAAAGTCGGCATCAATATATAAAGATTTAAAAATTGATGCGGTTGAACTCGTGCCAGAACTTTTTAACTGTTTTAAATATTATCATCCAGAAGCAGTCCATTTATTAAAAGATAAAAGAATAAAATTAATTGGCGAAGATGGAAGGAATTATCTTTTATTAACCCCGGAAAAGTATGATGTAATATCAATAGATCCGTCTCCGCCCATTGATAGCGCTGGAACAGTAAACCTTTACACAAAAGAATTTTTTAAGTTATGTAAAGAACGCCTGACAGAAGGCGGAGTTATGTGCCTGTGGTTCCCTGGTGGTAAAACCAGAGAAGATGACTGGATGATTATTAATACTTTTACTTCTGTTTTTGAATATTTTAATATCTGGAAAGGACCTGATGATTGGGGTTTTTATTTGGCAGGGAAAACCAAGCAGACAAACCTGGATATTAAAAAACTAAATACAATGTATAAAAATCCCGAATTTGTTAAGGATATAACAGAATATGGGCAGCAATGTTCAACACCAGAAAAATTTTTAGGATTGTTATTTGCGAATGTAAAAGAAGTGGTAGAGGAAGCAAGGACATACCCTGTTATAACTGATAATAATCCATATACTGAATTTCAACTTTTCAGAAATGTAAAACCAAAGAAGAGGAATAAATAATTTTTAATTTGCTATTTGCATTTTACAATTTGTAATTTTACTCCCGAAAATTATTAATATTTAATTTAATTTTCTTACTAAATATCATTGGATAAATTGATATTGACTATTAAAAAATCGGGATTAATTGTAAAATTAAATTAGGGATTATGAGACACA
>DYJU01000035.1 GCA_020722985.1 Candidatus Methylomirabilis sp. | reverse complement strand
TCCTTCTAATAGCCACACTTTTACAAGTGGACTTCTAGTGGCTGAACTATTACATCTCAACACAACATGGTCAAAAATCAATTCAAAAAAATTTCAACAAATCTTCTGTCACAATTTAATTTAGTAATTTATGATTCAGATTCAATGTATATTATAAAAATCTGATGCTTTTTTCCCATCATTATTCATTATTTCTTTATCAGCACCATTTTTTATCAATAATAAAATTGCTTTTTCTCTGCTTTCTCTCGCTGCAATTATTAAAGGTGTGTCTCCGTATTTATTTTGAACATTTATTATCGCTCCTTTTCTTATCAGTTCTGTTATAATTTCAATATCTCCTTTTTCTGCAGCAATATGCAAAGGTGTATTTAAATTTATATCTTTTTCATTGATATTTATATCTGTGTTTATCAACATTTCTACTATATTTTTATATCCTTTTTCAACGGCTATATGCAAAACATTTGATCCGAATAAATTTTTATTTTTAACATCTGCTCCGTTCTGTAAAAGTAATTTAACTACTTCTGAATTTCCATACTCCACAGCAAATAACAATGGGGTAAATTTGCCATATCCTTTTATATTCACATCAGCACCGTTTTTTATTAAAAATTCAACAATCTTAACAAGATTATTTTTTGCAGCCATACATAAAGCATCATAACTGCCAAACCCGCGTATTTTAAAATCTGCTCCATTTTTTAATAATATTTCTGCAATATTTTCATTACCTTTTTCTATAACTTTGATTAACGCTGTATTTTTTTTAATATCCTGCTCATTTACATCTACTCCTTTTTTTATCAACATAGACACGACTTCTTCATATCCATTTTCAGCAGATATCATTAAAGCAGTGTTGCCATTTAAATCTTTTGAGTTAATATCTGCACCAGCATTTATAAGTTCAATTGCGATTTCTTTATTTTTCCTTTTTAACGCAATTATTAATGCATTTTCACCATCATTATTTTCTATATTAAGGTCTGGTTTAATGCTTAAAATTTCCTTTACAAGATTTAAATTACCTTTTTCAACTGCTAAAAGTAATGGAGTATAACTGTAAGGACCTTTAATATTTACATCTGCTCCATTTTTTATAAGTTCTTTAAAAATTTTAATATCTTCATTTATAACTGCTATTAAAAGTGGAGAATTTCCTTCATTATCAATAGCATTAACATCTGCACCTATTTTTAACAATCTTCTAACCAATTCGATATCCACATTTTCTACAGCAAAATGCAAAGGTGTTTTGTTGCCAGCACCTTTTATATTAATTTCAACCTTTTCTTTTATTAACTCTTCTATAATAGATTTATCATTTATCTGCAATGCTAAAATAATTGGAGTATTTCCATCTAAATTTTTAGAATTAATATTTGCACCTGCACTTATTATTTCTTTAACAAGTTCTAAGTTTTTCTCTCTTATTGCGAGAAAAAGGGCTGATTCTCCATTTTCATCCTTAAAATTTACATCCACCCCTGCTTTTATTAATTTTATCGCAATTTCTTTATAACCTTTCTTTAATGCAATAATAATTAAATTTTCTTCTGGTTTTGCCCCTGCTTTTAAAAGATCTTCAACTATATCAATATTGCCTTTTTCAATGGCTAAAAATAATGGAGAAAAATTTCCAAATGCTTTAGCATTTACATCCGCACCTTCTTTTATATACTGCTTTACTTTTTCAATATCAGAATTATATATTGCTGATAAAAATTCTTCACTTAGATTTTTTGCGACCATAATATTCCTTTTTTATATACGTATTTCGCAGATAATATCAGAATCCTTTTGTTCTTGTTCTGTAATAAAATTCAAATTTAAAATTATATCTTTATTTAACTTTTTTATATTTATCTTTTCATTTTTACATATACTCTTTTTGAATTTTAAATCTAAAATTTTATTAACGATCTCTTCTGGTAATTTACTTTCATTTAATGGTCTATCAATTACCTGACTTTCTTTTATATTTAATATCTCTTCGCATTTTCTTGAAAATACTCTTATAATGCCTTTTTCATCTAAAAATATAATACCCGAATTTATATTATCAAGCAAAACGCTGATAAAATCCGAAAATTCAAAATATTCATCACTTATTATTTTCTTTTTGTTAAATAAAAATTTATTTATTTTTTCTAATTGCATTTTCTCTTTTACTTCTTCATCAACTTTTTCAGCAAGGTATGTGCTATGTAGAGAAACAATAAATATAAAAGGTAAATTTAAAAGAAAACTTTCATTTAATACTTCAAAAGATATTTGACTCCCTATTTTTAAATATATATAAATTATATTTACAATTATTGCTATTAATAAACTTAATCCTGATGATTTACTTAAAGCAGCCATAAATAATGCAAGAAAAATCGCAATCAAAAACGATATATCTGCCTGATTAAAAATAGTAATACCTATTATAATAAAAGCAATATCCATTAGAAAAATAATATAATGAAACTTTATATTTTTAAAAAAATGCTGTGGCAGATATATAAGAATAATATTACTTAAAATTAACCCCAAAAAATAGATAGAACTTTCAAATGGATTTTTTAATAAAAAATCATAATTATATATTCCGATTAAAATCAGACAGAATGAAAGAATGCTTCTTATATAATTTAAATTTTTTTTTATTGAAAGTGAGGAACCATACATAAATAGTCACTTTCTTTTTAAAATCTCTTTAACCTGTTCTATCAGTTCATAAGGATCAAAAGGTTTTATGATATAGTCATCAGCACCAACCTGTAAACCCTGTTCAGCATCTCCTTTCTGTCCTTTTGCTGTTAACATAATAATTTTTATATTTTTTAAATCAGGATCCTGCTTTATTTTTTTACATACTTCATAACCGCTTAAAATCGGCATCATTACGTCAAGAAGTATCAGAGCCGGTTTTTCTCCAGATTTTAATTTATTAAAGCATTCTTCACCATTATATGCTTCAATTACCTCAAAATTAGCAAGTTCCATTGAAATTTTTATTATTTTCACTATATCTGGTTCATCATCAACAGCCATAATTTTTATTTTTTCTTCCATATTTATCATCTCCTTTTATTAATTTTATTTTGTTATCCATCTTAAATAAATTCCAGTTGTAAATGTTAAAAGTAAAGATGCCAGCAAAAAGCAACTGAATGAAAATGTCTTTAATAAAAGCAAACTACCTTTTATATTTTCAATTGCCTGGGTAATAAGTATAAAATTTTCAGTTTTTTTTATACTTTGTGCCGATAACAGTCCAATTGTTTTTTCCAGTTGCGGCATTATAATAAAACTGGCGTAAATATGTGATATTAAAGCAAGTAACAAAATAAATACAGCAACAGTTGATAAAATCCATATTGGTTTTTTTTCTTTTATAATTTTTGTTAACTTATAAATAGAAATCGTTATATAAATAAAAGTCAAAATAAGAAAAACAAGTCCCGCTTCATATAAAAAAATTTCGTATTTCATTTTTTCTCCTCATATTTTAAAAGTTCATTTAATATTTTATTAAATTTAAAAACAGAAATAAAACAAAACAGAGATGATAAAACAAAAAATAAATAAGCAATTATTAAAATTATATCATTTATTTTTGCATCTTTAACAATAAGAGATGCTCTAAAGATTAAAAGAATAGAATAAATTAAAATTCCAGATGGGGCAATTAAAAGCAATGCATAAAATGTATTTTTATTAAAAACTTTGCTATATCTTTTTGCAATAAAGCCAAATATCAAAAACCCTGACCAGAATAAAATTCCACTTGTGACAAGCGATAAAGAATTATAAACCTGTAAAGCCTGTTCCATATTTTATTTTCTCCTCTTTATTATTTTACTATCACTTTTGAATTCAAACATCCAGTTATTTTGTTGCTTCCCATATTTTTTCAATAATTGCTTTTGCTTTAGTTTTTCCTATAATTTCAGCAATAGAATTTTCAATTTCATTTAATAAACTTAAAAATTCTTTCATTCCCATTATTGTTTTATCTATTTTTAATTTCATAAAACTCGTATCAACTATTGCCACTCCAATATTACCCAACTCTTCTCTTAATATTTTTGCAATTTCTGGTATTTTAAACCTTGTTCTTCTTAACAAACCAGATGCTAAAAGACCATACAAAATAAAATCTGCTTTTGTTTCTTCAATACCAGATTCCTTTATTGCGTTAATTATATTATTATTTCCTGAAAATTTTACCATTAAATTCCATTCATCATCTAAAAATTTAATTTTTAAAATTTTACCTGCTGGCAAACTGCAAATTTTTAAAACTTCATTTTCAGGCAAGAGAAAATCATTGATTATATTAGTATCTTTAAAATTTTCATAAAGGTATCTACCACTTTCTAAAATTACATCTTCTATACATATATCAAGTGGTTTATTTTTTTCAATTTCCTTTTCTTCAAAATAAAATGTCCCTTCTTTTATATTAGAAAGTAATGCAATTAATGATTCTTTTTTATCAACTCTGGGCCCAAAAATATCTATTATATTTCCTTCGTATATTTCAACAGCGCCATTTATTAGATTGGATTCAATATGAAAAATTCCTGTTTTTTCATAATTGCATAAAAGTCGTAACATTCCTGCAACACTGATATTACTTATCGTTCCTTTCACTTAATGCCTCCTAATTTTTTTTATATTATACTATATTTTATGCTTAAAGTCAAATTTTTTTTATGCTATACCAACTTGACTTTTATAAAATATTATGCTATAATATTTAACAGAAAATATAACAAAAGGGATGGCAAAATATATGGCGAATGATATTTACAAAATAATAGGGGAAAACATTAATTTATACAGAAAAAAGCATAATATGAAATTAGAAGTTTTATCAAGAAAAGCAGGCGTCAGCGTATCATTTCTTAATAATATAGAAAAGGGACAAAGAAAACCAACACTTTATACTATTGAAAAAATTGCAAATGCACTTAATTGCCCTTTAATTTCCCTTCTTATAATCAAAAGTAAAATAAAACAATTACCTGATGAAACTAAAATAGTTCTAGAAATTATGAATTTATTAAGTCATAAAAATTTAGAAACAAAGAAAAAAATACTTGAGATAATTAAGATATTATAACTCTACCAACCAATTTCCTGTTTTTGAATCTTTTTATAATCCTCAACAATTTTTTCAATATATTCTTTTGCCTCTTTATTTTCCGGGTCAACTTTTAAAAGTTCATGCCAGATATTTAAAGATTCATTAAAATTACCCTTTGTATATTCAAGAACCGCTTTATTATATAATTCCGTAATTTTTTGTTTTTTCAAAAGTTCAACTGTTTTCTTCTGTTCTTCTTTCTTTTTTATCTTCTCTTCTGCTGATTTTATATAATTATATACCTGCCGCTGTAAAGGTGATGATTTAATAACCATATCCCATTCTTTTATTGCTTCTTTATAATTCTGTTCAGAATAATATTTAAGCCCTTTTTCAAAATGAATTTTAATTTTTTCTGTATTTTTATTTTCTTCTATAATATTTTTTTCTCCTAGTGTTTTTACATAATTTTCTGCCAATTTAAATTTTTCCTTTGCAATTTTGTTCTCTGGTTCAATATCAAGAACTGATTTCAATCTAACCATCGCATCTATATAGAGATCCTGCTTTATAAAATCATCTGCTTCTAAAATTAAATCTCTGATTTTTTTCTGATTCATCAGTTTGTTTATTTGCTCTTCTTTTTCTTTAAACCAATTTTCATCTGGTGCCCATGCTAAAGCTTTTTCCACTGTGATTTTCGCATTTTCTAAATCCATATTTTTTATATAATTTTCAATGTCCAATCTGTATTTGTTTATTGTTTCTGTCTTTATTTTTGTAATCAATTCCTGTTTTATTTTTGCTTCTTTTGTTTTTGTGCTTTCTTCTAACTGTCTTATATTTTCTCCATAACTTATAGAAATAGAAAATCTGTGGTTAAAATCAAGCGGCATCTTAACAAAGGCATAATCAAGTGTCATATCTGAAATTTTTATAGATAACCCTGCTGTAAAATCCTGCTCGGTAATCCCTGCTCTTATAAAATAATTCGCAAAGATAGAATATTCTACCGCTGCCCCTAAATTTATTTTATTTTCAAACTCTTTAAAATCAGCACCTATGGAAATTTTTAGTTCCTGATTATCAAAAATTTTAAATTTTTTACCTGCCAGTAAATTAAATTCAACTGGCAAAATATCCTTTGCAAATGAAGAATACTCAAATACAGGTTTCACCATATTAAATAAAATAGTTGAAATTTTTATATCATAAGGCAGATATAAATTTAAACCACCGTCAAGACCATAAGTAGAAACTGCTATATTATAAAAATTATGGTAAATATATTTTAAACTAATACCCGCATCTAAAAAATCAATGATCTTTATTCCATAAGAAATATTTAATACCTTATAGGTGTCGTTAAATTTTCCAGTGACTTCATTTATATCATTTCTTTCTTCTATCTCGCCTACAGAAGATATTATGCCAGAAATAGCAAAAGAACCTTTTTCAAAAATCGGATAAGCAAAAGAACCGGCGCTTAAATTAGATAATCCATAGAAATCTATATAGGTGAATGCTATTTCCTGCTTTTTTAATATAGAAAGACCCGCAGGATTTATAAATGGAGTAAAAGCATCATCAGCAAAAACTGCTAAACTTTTTAATGCGCCTGTATTTTTTACACCTGCATCTTTTAAAAAATATAAATCATTTGAAAATAAATTAAGCGTTAAAGTAACTATTAAAATATTAATAAATAATATTTTTTTCATTTTACACCTTATTTAATAAATGTTACCTTTCTCAATTCTTTTTTTCCGCAATATTCTATTTTTATAATATAGGTTCCGGCAATCACATACCTGCCATTGCCATCTTTACCATCCCAGAAATCTTCTGTATGCGGTCCTTTATTTTTTAATTCTTTTTCTATTAAGGTTCGTATGAGTCTACCTGATATATCATAAACCTTTATGGTTACATTGCAATCTTCTGTCATATAATATGAAAATTTTGTATTTGTTCCTGATTTAAATGGATTTGGATAATTTGTAAATGAAATTCTATCTGATGATCCACTCACAACACCAATCCCTGATGACATAGAAAAGTTATAACCAGTTTCAGGCATAATAAATACTTTATTATTTGGATTATAATTTGTATAAGCATAAACATCTGTTGTATTTGAAAGTAAAACCTGAATGGCTCCTTCTTTTATTGAATTTTTTACACCAGCATATAAAGATAAAACAACCCCACCTGATGTGATAGTTATTGCTTCCGGGAAATTAAAGTATATATAAGGAGAATCTGAAGCAGAATTTTCTATTACGCCAGATGGTGTATTAAGAGTTAAACTTGAAAAAATATTTGAAAAATTAATTAAATTACCAGAGGAATCTTTTGCAGTAAAAGTAATCCCCTTTGCTAAAATAGTATTACTCCCACTCGCAATAACAGGAGAGGAAAAATCAATATCCATTATATTTACTTTTTCTCCTGCAAAAATATTGCCTGGCATTTTTGGAGTAAAGGATACTTTAAAGGAACTTATAAGCACTGCAACGGATGATTCATAAGGAAGTGGAACCAGTGAATTTGTATTAACAGTTTTTGTGGTTCCCGCAATATAAACAATAATATCATCCGGAAAATTCATAGTTGTGATAAAAAAAGAATCAACTTCTGTATTTGATAGAATATCTGCTTTTACTGTAAGTGTTATTTTTGCTCCACCTTCTATTTCTATTCCCTGCGGGATATTAAATGTAACAATATTTTCTGTTGCACTTAACTGGGCTGATACTTTTGAATCAAAAGTTATTGTTCCTGTTTCATTTGTAAGAGAAATTTTTGAAAAAGTAAGTTTTGGCATCACAGGATTTCTCGCTGTATTTAAAAATCTGACATTTATATTTTTTATTAATGCGGATGATGTCATTGTATCCCCTGGATTTTCAATTGCAATCTGTAACATTCCAACATTTACCATACCTTTATAAACACTACCCGGCATAATATCCTTATACCATAAATTAACATGATCTAATTCAGTTATAATTCTTACTGTATTATGTGTCATAGGAAATGAATCAAATGATGATGAATTTACATTTGATTTTTTAAAGGAATAAAAATCATAGGCATATATATCATTGCCCGAATCTACACTTATAGCAAATGTTTTACCAGCAGCAGAACTTAAATTTGTTATATTTACCTTTATATTAACTGTTATGGTTGTATTTGCAGGAACTGAAATTTCATAATTGTTCATTGGTAAATATACAGGAGTAGCAGAATTCGGAATCTGCGAGTTTGTGAGTTCTCCATATATATCACCATAATCCTTATCAACAACTGCAATATAACTGATAACTGAAGAGGGATCAATAACTCCACCAGTTGATGAATCCTTAACTGTTATAGTAAGTGCGGAAATTAAAATATCTGCTGCATTATCCCCTGAAGCATTAAAAAAACTTATTTCAAGTGGAATAAAGTTTTGCTCACCAAGTGCGATTGTTGATGAAGTGGTTTTATCTAAATGAAAAACTTCTAATTGATCTCCAGGAGTTATTGAAGTTGTCATTAAAAAAGGTGCTGGTGAGGGTTGGTCAAATGAATTAATTCCTGTTGATGCCGTAAATGAAACCCCATTTGATTGAAATTCTAAGGTTCTGCTTACAGTTGGATTTACAACAATATCAACCGTCACCCACAAATCATAATTATTTCCAACAGGTAAATTAAAACTATTTGACCAGTAATCACCTGAACCAGTTGCAGCAAGATAAGTTACATATTGTGCTGCACTGTCATCAAAATAATTTATATTATAAGGGAAATACCAGAGTTTTACACTACCAGCAACTATTTCATCAGGTTCTTTTGCAGGAGTTAAACCATAAGGATTGTTCATTAAATTTTTTACTGCTAAATAGGTTAAAGTGTCTCCTTCACTATCCGCATAAATTCTGAGATGAAAAACAGGATTATTTGTTGAATTTGCTTCTACTGGATCTCCATCATTTCCAACAGGTATAATTTCAATAGAGTTAATAGCAGCAAGTAAAAATAACGGAAAAATTATCAAAATTATTAAAAAAACATATTTTCTCAATTTAATTCACCTTATATTTAAATTTCTTAAATATATTATACAATATATTATGCTTAAAGTCAAATTTTTTTTATGCTTAAATTATTTAATAATCCCATATCTTTCTTTGTAATGTTTAGCCACTTGTAGAACAAAATTTACCAATAAATAAATTTTATTGTTGTATTTGCGAAGTCAGGCGAATGAGTCCCTTTGTCTTCTATTCTCCCGTTATTTGAGCCTGACAAAGCAATCTTGCTTTTATATCGGATACCTTCTCGCTTTGTTTTCTTCCGCTTTTCAACTGCGAGATTGCTTCGCCAGCCTCGTCCACCCTTTATTTTTTCTTTCGGTTTCCTAAGAATGAGAGTGGCATATATCTACTTACTGGTAGCCACACTTTTCCAGGTTCACTTCTGGTGGCTGAACTATTACAATTATCCTGCCTGCATTTACTATTAATTAAAGCAATATGTTAAACGTAGTCCCTTTTCCTTCACCCTCTGACTCTGCATAAATAAATCCATGATGAGCATCTATTATTGCTTTTGTAATAAATAATCCTAAACCAAGTCCTTTTTTCATATCATCTTGCTTTACCTGATAAAATTTTTCAAAAATTTTTATTAAATTTTCTTTATTTATTCCAGGCCCTTCATCTTTTATTGAAATTAAAAGATACTTTCTGTTCTCTAAATTTATATTGACATAATCAGGTAATTTAATTTCTTCTTTATTTTTTATTGTTACATTTATAAAAATATTTTTATTATTTTGCATAAATTTAATTGCATTATTTAATATATTTATAATAACCTGCGTTATTCTGTATTCATCAACTTCTAAAAAATATTCATTTATTTCATTTATAAATTTTAAATTAATATTTTTTTGCATAGCAATAGGTTGCATCTCTTTTATTGCATTATTTATTGTTGCAATAATATCATTTCTTTTTTTCTGAATAGAAAAAGTTCCTGCTTCTATACGAGACATATCAAGTAATTCATTTATAAGATTTAAAAGTCTTTCTACATTATTATTTATTGTTTCAACAAATTCCCTTTGTTGTTCATTTAATGCACCCGCCGCACCTTTATAAAACAATGTTGTAAAACCTTTTATTGATGTTAAAGGATTTTTTAATTCGTGTGAAACCATAGAAAAAAATGTAGTTTTCAAAGCATCTAATTCTTTTAATTTATTATAACTTTCCTGTAAAATTTTTTCTGCTTCTTTAATTTTTCTTATATCTTTAAAATCCGCAATTACGCCGACAATATTTCCTTTTGTATCATAAAAAGGCATAGCATTTATCAAAATATCAATTTTTTTCCCATTTTTTATTCCTATATTTTTTTCCACATCTTTTATTTTTTCACCTGAGATAATGTTCTTAAAAAAACAATCATACTGCTGGATATAAAATATTTCCGGACATTTTTTTCCTAAAACTTCACTTTCTTTTAATTCAAAGAGATCTAAAAATTTTTTATTTACTTTTAAAATTATTCCTTCTCTATTTGTTATAAAAAGTGCACTTGATGCTGAATTTAATATCTGGTTTAATTCCTGTATTATATTTTTTATTTCTTCTTCTGCTTTTATTCTATTTGTCAGATCCCGTGCAATATTTAAAATTTTATGTTCTTTCCCTATTTTTATTAAACTTGCATAAACTTCAAAAGGTCTTAATTCATTTTCTTTTGTTAATATTTCAACTTCATATACTAATTTCTTTTTACTTTTTAATTGTTTAAAAATTTCTTTAAAAGTAAGCCCATTTTTTGGATTTATTATTTCAAAATAATTTTTATTATTTATAGGTGCAATATCAGTTAAAATTTCATTATAAAAGACAATATTCCCATTTAAATCATAGATATAAATAGGATCTAGAAGGGATTTTAAAATAAAAGAATCCATCTCTAATTGCTTTTGTATTTCTTTATTTTGTGTAATATCCCTTGCAATGCATAATATTCTATTTTCACCTAAAAAATTTACTGGTCTTGCAATAATATCAACAAAAATTTTTTTCCCATCTTTTCGTATCAATTCATATTCATAAGGTCCTGCTGCTTTACCCTTTAAATTTTCAGATATTGATTTTAAAGCAATAGAAAAATATTTTTTTGATAATAGATCTATTTTAAAAATATTTTTACCAATTAACTCTTCTTTTTTATAACCAGTTATTTCTTCTGCCGCATTATTTACATCTTTTATATTCCCCTCAAAATCAAGCATAAAATAACCATAAGGGGCATAGTCAAATAATATTTTAAAAAGTTGTAATTGTCTCTCCAATTTTATTTTATTTTCCCTTTTTTCTGTTATATCTTCGCCTGATGATAAGACATACTGAATTTTTCCTTTTTTATCCTTTATATAATTATTGGTCCAGGAAATTAATTTTAATTCTCCCTTTCTGTCTATTATCGGATTTTCATACCTTTCTATTTCTTTTAATTTGCCCGAAAGGATTTTTTTTAAAACTTCTTTTATCTCTTTTTTTATATTTACAGGAAGGAAATTATCAAACCAATCTTTACCAATAATATTTTTCTTTTTATCCCTTAAGATTTCACATCCCTTTTTATTTATATCAACAATTTTACCTTTTATATCAAGTATTAAAAAAATCTGCTCTGAATCATCAAAAAATATTTTACTTATCTTTTCTTTAAATATTTTTTCTACTTCCATATCATTCCCTCAAATATCAAATATTTATTTTACCACTCATATCTTTTACAATATTCTGCCAGTAAAATTGTGATAAATCAAGATTTTTTATATTGTTTTTTAATATTTCTATATTATCTTTAGCCAATTTTATTTTATCAATAAGGTCATTAAAATCCGGCTCAGCCATAAATCCTTTTCCATTTTTATTATCATATTGTATTTCTTTTGCTGAAACTAATTTATATTTTACAAGCAATGCATTTTTTTCATCTAAAAAATCACAATGTCCACCCCATCCGGTTGCAATAACTGGTATACCACAGGCAAGTGCTTCTAAGTAAATCATTCCAAATCCTTCTGCTCTACTCGGCAGGATAAAACAGTCAGAATTTTTATATAAATCAGCCATTTCTTCTTCTGTAAATTGTTCATTTATAATTTTTACGTTTTCACAATTTATTTTAATATCAATATCATAACTGGATTTTCCGATTTTATATGGAAATTTTATTATTAGTTCTACATCTTTATCATTTTTAAAAATTTTTTCAAAAGTTTTTATTAAAATATCAATTCCTTTTCTTTTCTGTGGCATACACACGCAAAGATATGTAAATTTTTTATTTTTTTTAATAATCTTTTTTCCCTTATTAAAAATTCGTTGATTAATTCCATAAGGAACAACTTTTATAATATCTTTTTTAACTCCCGAATCTATAAATATTTTTTTATTAAACTCATTGGGTAGAAATAAAATATCAAGATTTTCATTTATTTCTTTTACCCAATGTTCAGGCACCTGTGTGGTTTCATAAACAAGCATACCAAATTTATATCTGGTATTGATAAACTTATAATTTAAAGGATATTCAAATGCCAATGTTTTTTCATATAAAAATTTATTCTGAATATGTTTTTCAAAAGGCAATTTCCAGTTTTTATCATAGCAAAATCCTCGCCTTTCAAAAATACAAACATCATTTCCCTGATTTATAAATTCTGAAATTAATTCCCTGCCGATCTTTGCCCAGGACACAGGTGAGCGTAATATACCAAAATAATTTATCTGCATTTAAATATGCAAAAGGTGTCCTAACTTTTCTTTTTTTGTTTTGAGATATTCTTTATTTATCTTGTTTGGCTTTATTTCTATCGGTATACGTTTCATAATTTTAAGTCCATAACCACTTAAACCAATTATCTTTTTAGGATTATTGGTAAGCAAATTTATCTTTCTTACTCCTAAATCAAAAAGAATCTGAGCGCCTATCCCATAATCTCTTAAATCATCTTTAAATCCAAGTGCTTTATTTGCCTCAACCGTATCCAGTCCTTTTTCTATCTGTAATTTATACGCTCTTATTTTTGCAGCAAGCCCTATACCTCTGCCTTCCTGACGCATATAAAGTAAAACACCTTTTCCATTCTTTTGAATCATCTGTAAAGCAGTGTGTAACTGTTCCCCGCAATCACAACGCAAAGAACCAAAAACATCACCTGTTAAACATTCTGAATGGACACGTGTCAGGACCGGCTCATCTCCTTTTATATCACCTTTTACCAAAGCAAGATGAAGTTTTCCCTCTATCTTATCAGAATAAAGTATTAGTCTGAATTCCCCATATTTAGTTGGTAAATTTATCTCTTCTATACGTTCTATTAAAATTTCTCTTTTACGTCTATGATTTATGAGTTCTTCTATTGTTAAAATTTTCAATTTATATTTTTGGGCAAATTTTATTAAATCTGGCATCCTTGCCATTTTACCATCATCTTTTATAATTTCGCAAATTACACCGGCATTTACTTTAGCACCTGCAAATTTTGCAAGGTCAACAGCAGCTTCGGTATGCCCTGCTCTTTCTAAAACCCCACCTTTTTTGGCAACAAGTGGAAAAATATGTCCTGGTTTTACAAAATCCTCTGGCTGCGCATTTTCAGATACTGCTTTTTTTATGGTTAATGCCCTATCATAGGCAGAAATACCTGTTGTTGTTCCATGCTTTGCATCTATAGAAACAGTAAATGCCGTTCTGTGTCTGTCTTCATTTTGTTCAACCATCATATCAAGGTTTAATTTTTTAATCTGATTTTCTTCCATTGCAAGACATATAAGTCCGCTTCCTTTTTTTGCCATAAAAGTGATTATCTCAGGTTTTACTTTTTCTGCAAGGCATATCAAATCTCCTTCATTTTCTCTTGACTCATCGTCAACCACTATTATAATTTTACCTTTTTTTAAATCTTTTATGCACTCTTCTACTGATGATAATTTGATATTTTTCATTTAAAACCCCTTTTTAATTTTTATGAATACATATCTAAAAGTAATCCTTTAATTTTTTCTAAAGAAGCAAGCAAATCAAGTGTTGGCGTCTGTTTTTCTAAAACTTTCTTGGTTAAATCTTCTAATTCCGCATTTACTCTTTCTACCAGAATAAAAACTTTTTTCCTTTTTATCATAATTTTTGAACTTTCAGAAACTTTTACACTGTATATTTTTTTTATCGCCTGTTCCATAAAATCTCTAACCATTTTTTTATACTTTTCTAATTCTTCAAAGGTCCTATGTTTTTCTAAAATCTTTGCCTGCTCATCAAGTTCTTTTATTAATTCATCCAGTGATTTTTTTATCTGTTCTTCTGTGGCTGTATCCAATTCTTTTAAAAAATTAACCTCATATACGCTGTCCTTTGAAACACCTTTTGCAGTTCTTTTTTCTCCTGATTTTTTTAATTTTCCCAGATTAATCTTCGTATCTCCAAATTTATTACTCGGTTCTGGAACTTTCATCATTTTTTATTTTCCTTTATTTAAAATTTTTTCTACATATTTACCTATAATATCAAATTCTATGTTAACTTCTGTTCCTTTTTTATAATCCGCTATTATTGTTCTTTTTAAAGTTTCAGGTATTATAGCAACAGTAAACTTATTATCAATTATATCAAACATTGTCAAACTTACACCATCAATTGCAATTGAACCTTTTTCTATAAGATATTTTTTGTGTTGCTCATCAACTTCAAATGTAATAATTAAATTGTCCTGTTTTTTTTCTATTTTAAATACTTTTCCTTTTGTATCAATATGTCCCTGAACGATATGACCACTTAAAAAATCATTTAAAGTTAAAGGAAATTCTATATTAACTTTATCACCTGCTTTTAAATTTTTAAATGTTGTTTTTTTTAAGGTTTCTTCTGAAATATCAGCTGAAAATATTTTTTTATTTTTTATTTTTTTTGCAGTTAAACACACACCATTTACAGAAATGCTCATACCTTCTGCTGGATTCTTTATTTCGATTTCAAGGTTTATTTCAATCTCTACTGAATTTGACCTGTTTATTTTCTTTAATATTTTTCCTGTGGTTTCAATTATACCTGTAAACATAACTTTTCTCACTTATAATATATTTTACCATTTAATAAAATATCATCTCCTGATTTGATTATTTTATTTTCTTTTATGCTGAAAATCTGATGCATTTTATTAAATCCAAAATCACCAAAAAATGAAAGCCCATCGTCACCAATAATCCTTGGGGCAATATATAAAAAAATCTCATCCACCAGTTTATTTTTAATAAAAGATGTAGCAACTTTACTGCCACCTTCTATCAGGATACTCATTATACCATTTTTAAACAAAGTTTTTAAAATAAATTTTTCATTTACTTTTTCACCAGCACTTTTATCAATTATTACATTAACTCCTTTATTTTTTAATTTTTCTATTTTTGCTTTTTCCATTTTTTTTGTAAAAATAAATATATCAGATGGTTGGGAATTTTTATAAAAATTTGCACTGAGTGGCACGCGCCCATTTGAATCCAAAATAATTTTTTTTATTTTTTCCCTTTTATCTATCCTGCAATCAAGGTATGGATCATCTATAAGTATAGTATTTATACCTACTAAAATAGCATCAACTTCTTTTCTTAATTGCTGTGAATGCTGTCTTGATTTTTCTGATGTTATCCATTTTGATTTACCATTTTTTAAAGCAATTTTACCATCTATTGAAAGCCCAGCTTTTAATATTACATAAGGAAGTCTTTCGGTCATATTTTTAAAAAAAATTTTATTTAATTCTTTTGCTTCTTTTTCTAATATCCCTATTTTAACTTTTATTCCTGCATTTTTTAAAATTTTAATTCCTTTATAATTTACAAGTGGATTAGGATCAGGAGTTGCCACTATCACTCTTTTAATTTTAGATTCTATTATTATATCTGTGCAGGGTGGAGTTTTACCAAAATAACAGCATGGCTCTAAATTAACATAAAGGTCTGCATTTCTGGGATTTTCTTTTGCTTTTAAAAGCGCAAGCCTTTCTGCGTGCAAATCTCCCGCTTTTTTATGATATGCAGATGAAATAATTTTTCCATTTTTAACAATCACGCAGCCAACTAAAGGATTGGGCGATGTAAATCCTTTTGCCCTTTTAGCAAGTTCAATTGCCTTTTGCATATAAAAAATATCTTTATTCATTTTCGCACCTTTCAAAGCAAAATGGTGCGGACGGTGGGATTTGAACCCACACAACCTTGCGGTCATTAGACCCTGAATCTAACGTGTCTGCCAATTCCACCACGTCCGCAGTTTTAAATATGATATTATATTATAGTAAGAAAATCAATAATTGAAATTATTTGAGATAAGAATTGGTAGAACAAAATTTGTTTATATACAAATTTTTCATTCTACCATTGTGAAGTCAGGCGAATGATAATTTCTGTTTTTTATTCCACCGTTCATTGAGCCTGACAAAAGCAATCTTGCTTTTATTACCTGTTGCTTTTTAGCCCTGTCTTATTTCGCTTTTCAACTGCCAGATTGCTTCATTACCTATGTTCCCCATATTTGCCCTTCTGCCATTTACTTTTGATATTCTATGAATTAACACCTTCAAGAGTCTTCTGCTAATATTGTAATAGTTTAGCCACTGGTAGAACAAAATTAGTTCATAAATAAATTTTTTGTTCTATCATTTTAAAGTCAGGCGAATGATAACTTTTGACTTCTATTCCCTCGTTTAATGAGCCTGAAAAAGCAATCTTGCTTTTATTCCGATTGCCTTCTCTACTTGTCTTCTTCCGTTTTTAACTACCAGATTGCTTCCTTAAGCCTCATATACCCTTTATTTTTCCTTCTATATTCCTCTTTCGGCTTCCTAAGAATGACAGTGTTAGGTTTTTCCTTACTAGTAGCAACACTTTTACAAGTTCACTTCTGGTGGCTGAACTATTACCTAATATTTAGTTACTCCTCGTGGCTAAACTGTTACAAAAAAATTACTATGAAATGGCAAAACGCTTAACATCAATAGAAAAAAATCTTTATAACGTATATGAGAAAGATATGTTTATCACTCTGGTTTTTGATTCATCATTTAATAAACTAACCATACTTGATAATTGATAACTTTCAAAGAAAATTGCTTCTAATCCAAAATTGATACTTGTATAAGAAAAATCTGCTGTAGTATTATTGTCTTCTATATAAGTTGAAACAAAAGTCAAATTAGAAGATATTGTAACAAATGGTATTACTTCTAACTGCTGATTTACTTTATAATTTATTTGAAAAGAAAGTTTTGGCAAGAGACTCAATAAATAACTATTACAATCAACATCCTTATAGTTTATTGACCATGGCCATGTATCATAATTAATAACAGGGTAATTTTTAATTTTATAACTCATCATTGACATACTTGAATCCAGTCCAGGTGCAATAAAAATCTTTAAATTTTTTGAATAATATAATTTCATCTGAAAATTAAACCCACCAATTACACCAAATGTATACAAGTTCATTTTATCATCAAGAATTTTTTTTCACCGAGTCCACCAAAAACACTTGAATTTGAATATAATATACCTATATCGCTTTTGATATGATTCTCAGCAAAATCTAATGAAATATTATTAATACTCAAAATATCTGAAGAAATATTCAAGTAACTAAACCCGATACTTTGAGAATTTTGAGTATTGCTTGCATCTTCATAATATTTATCTACAATTCCTATCGGTGGCGGCGAAATACTAAAACTAATATTAACGTTATCATCAGAAATTAAAATCGTTGATAAAAATACAAACAAAACTACTGAAAATATCTTTTTCATATCTTTTTCCTCCTTTAAAATTGTAATAGTTTAGCCACTGGTAAAACAAAATTAGTTCATAAATAAATTTTTTGTTCTGTCATTTTAAAGTCAGGCGAACGATTACCTTTGTCTTCTATTCTACCGTTTTATGAGCCTGACAAAGCAATCTTCCTTTTATTCCGTTCGCCTTCTCTACTTGTTTTCTTCCGATTTTAACTGCCAGATTGCTTCCTTAATCCTCATCCACCCTTTATTCTTCTTTCTATACTTTTCTTTCGGCTTCCTAAGAATGACAACGCTAAGTGATTCATTACTATTAGCCGCACTTTTACAAGTGGACTTCTTATGGCTGAACTATTACTTATTACAGAACTTTTTACGTTATCTAAAATTTTTATTTAGTTTCTATTAAAACACAAACATCATGCAATAGATTTATTTTATTTTCATTACAATAATTTATTAATCTTTCATCTGATGCTCCGGGCTGTGCCCAGATATAGTTTATTCCTTTCTCTTTACATTCTTTTGCTATATTTAATGATATTGCAGGCGGAGTAACTAAATTAACAACATCTATTATATCTTTTATTTCTTTTATAGATTTATAACATTTTTCTCCATCAACAAAATCTTTCTGCGGATTTATAGGATATACCTTTTTGCCAATTTTTTTTAGTTTTCTAAAAATCTGCCAGGCATATTTTGATTCATCTTTAAATGAACCTGCAACAGCAAAAACCTTTTTTGATAAAAATTCATCCGGGGACATAACGACTCCTTAAATATATTGAATAAATTATGCTGATTTTCTTATAATTAATTTTGGTTCAAAAATTACGAGTTTCCTTTCTGTTATTTTACCTTCTATGCAATCAACAGCAATTTTCAAAGCTTCCATACCCATATCTAAAATGGGTTGTCTTATGGTTGTAAGAGGAGGGGTAACTAAAGCCGCAATTTCTATATCGTCATAACCAACAATTGCGACTTCATCAGGGACTTTTACTCCAATTTCATTTGCATAATTTATAAATCCCATTGCTGTTAAATCTCCTGCAGCACAAAATACTGCATCTATCTCAATTCCTTTGCTTTTAAATTGTTCCAAAGCATATTTGCCATCTGCAAATGAATAATTCTGGATTTCAATAACTGCTTCCGGATTAAATTCTAAATTATTATCTCTTAATGCATCCTGAAACCCTTTTAATCTATCTTTCGGTGCTATTCCTGCATTTTCTCCTTCCATCCTTCCTACAATTATACCTATCTTTCTTCTTCCCTGTTTTGCAAGGTAATCTGTTGCAATATAAGCCCCTTTTACATTATCTGCCATTATAGAATGAACACCTTCTGCAACAGCATCAATTAAAACAATAGGAAAATTTTTTTCTTTAAATTCTTTTAATAATTTTTTATCAATATCAAGATTTATACCTATCAATGCATCTGCGCGCCTGCCGTATAATATGCTTCTCAATAAATCTTCTTTTGTCCTTTTATCACCGCCCGTGGAATAAAGATTGGTCATATATTTATTTTTTAATTCAATAATACTCTTTTCTATACCATTTAAAACACACACCTCAAAAAATGAAGAAAAATAAAAATAAGAAGTAATGACAGCAATTGTATTTGTTTTTCCCCTGACTAAACTTCTCGCTAAATAATTAGGATAATAGCCCATCTGCCTTATTATTTTTAAAACTCTCTTTTTAGTTTCAAAAGAAACTCCTTTACTATTATGCAAGACCTTTGAAATAGTCGTATGTGATACACCTGCTTTTTTTGCTACATCTTTTATAGTTATACTCATATTACACCTTTCCTTGTTATATTATTTAGTAACAGTTTAGCCACTGGTAGAATAAAATTAGTTCATAAATAAATTTTTGTTCTGTCATTTTAAAGTCAGGCGAATGATAACTTCTGACTTCTATTCCCTCGTTTAATGAGCCTGAAAAAGCAATCTTGCTTTTATTCCG
>DYJU01000001.1 GCA_020722985.1 Candidatus Methylomirabilis sp. | reverse complement strand
CCATCTTTCCTGTATAATGTTACCCTTAACCTGTATTGTCCATTCATCATCATTGTCGGATCAAATATTCCGAGTTCCTCTTCTGCCTTTACTGTTTTTCCGCTGTTTAAAATCACCCATCCTTCTTCTGATACTGACGAATACTCAAGTTCCCACCTATCTATATCCGGGGAATACACAGTGCCGATTATCCTGTATCTTTCTGTTATCACCCCTCCGTCTATTTCCATCTTTTTTATACTATCTAAACTTTCAAAACGAATTAATTCTATCTCATCAGGTCTTATTGTAGGTGTTATAGTTGGTGTTATTGTTACTGTGGTTGTTATGGTAAATGTTAAAGTTATTGTTGGCGTCGGCGGCGTGCCAGTAATTGTCAGTGTTATTGTCGGAGTAATAGTTATAGTTGGGGATACTGTTATAGTAGGCGTTACCGTTGGCATTGGCTGCTGTCCTTCTATTTCTATAGCCGCTATCATTGCGGAATCCACGACACCCGCAAGCCTGATATTCATCGTACCATCTGTAATGCTTACATCTTTAAACGTCATGAGGTAAGAATAATATTTCCCCACTTTTTCTATTACATCCAGCCCGCTTACTGCTTTATCATCTTCTATAAATACGTCAAACTTTCTCTTGCCCGAAACATCATATGCAAGTTCCGACCATAAAAACGATACTGTATACAGTCCTTCTGGAACGTCAAACCTGTATTCTATATTATCACCTGTCACGTAAGTAAGGTATAGTCCGTCATCCTCAGTTCCTCCTATTATGTCTCCCGCTGTTATTTCATTCCTTATGTCATAATCAACCCATCCATAAGAACCTTTTTCATATCTCTTATCTGCATTCCATACCCTGCCATCCACTCCTGTAAAATTATTTAATGAACCGCAATCAAGACGAACATTATAAGCACCGCTAATTGGTGTCTTTGTCACTGTTGGTGTAAACCGTGGGGAAATGCTTACTATCTGTATCCCTGCTATTGTTGCAAGGTCTTTCCCGGGTAATGCTGTCATTATTATATTTAATGTTCCATCAATGACCTGCACATTGTAATAAGGTTCATAAGGAATATTTTTTCCCACCCTTCCAATTAAATCCAGCCCCTTTTCTACTAATTGCCCTTCCATAGTTATATCAAATACTCTTTCTCCTTCCCTATCAAAAAAGTATTCTGCCATGAATAACTTTACCTGATATTGTCCAGCAGGTAAATCAAATCTATACTCTATTATCTCTCCTTCTCTTACGTATCTATATGTCATACCATAATTTATGCTGCTTATTGCTCCCTGCGTTGTATATTCATTGTCACCTTTTACATATCCATAGGAACCTTTTATATATGGTCTGTCCTCCTCCCATTTTTGCCCCAGTAAATCCGTATACCCCGTATCAGAACAATTTACCCTTAAAACATAACTATCAGGTCCCGGCGTTATTTCCAGTATCATAGTCGGTGTCAGAGTCAAAGTCAGCGTCAATGTTACTGTCGCTGTAATTGTATATGTAGGTGTTAAGGTAACTGTTGATGTTTTTGTTAAACTTAAATTTACTGTTGGCGTATCTGTGAACGAATATATCCATGTTATCGTCTCTGTCACTGTCTCGGTCACTGTTGCAGTTTTTGTAAGCGTAAATGTTGGCGATGCAGTCATAGTCGGCGTGATTGTAGCTGTAAACGTTTCTGTTATTGTTGGCGTTGCAGTCGGCGTGCCAGAAGGATATATCCCGGAATCAAAAATATTGTTTGTTTCATCAAGTTCTGTTATGGCACCCACGAGTCCTCCGCTGTCGTCTGCCACTGCCCATATTGCCCCTGAAAAAACATAAGATATCGGCAAAACAAATTCAATATCCCTGTATTCTCCTGGTTTTATTTCATCGGCAATACTTTTTGTTGCAAGTAATATACCCCCATTACCTGGCTCGCCATCATATATTGATACATAACTCGCTGCAGGCACAACTTTTGACCCTGCGTTTCCGATCCTTACGGTTATTATTCTGTTTTCAGTTGTTTCATATATACTTATATGTGATGAGGTCAAATCCGGTGCTGTAAACCCGCATTTTGATTCGGGTTTGTTTGCCCTGTAATTATTATTAGTAAGCCAGCTGTCCATTTCCCTTACCGGAACATGTCCGTTGTTCATTACATTTGTTATATGATAGGAATGCTGATTCCATACAGGCCGTGATTTTGACCATAAATTATCCGGGGATTCAAACACGTAAATTCCAGCGTTATTTCCATAATCCGATTTGCTCGCACCCGCGATAATTTCCGCGGTTTTGTCACCGTCGCAGTCCGCCACAACGGGATAATTGCAGGTCATAGAATTGCTAAGCATATATTCAGCCAGTATATCTCCGTTTTCACCGTTAAAAATTTTAAGAGACCTATCATCCTGAAATACAATCTCATCAACTCCATCACTATCAAAATCAAAAGCAGATGAGCCCGCACTTCCGCCTGGATTATCTATCAATGAACTCCATAGTTTTCTTCCATTGGAATCCAGGCAGGTATAATGCGTATCAGTTGCGACACCTATCTCAGGCAGATTGTCGCCGTCAAAATTGCCGATTACCGGAGGACCACCGGCTTTTGTTCCTTCCAGTGTTTCCGAAGCCCATATTCCACTCCCGATATGGGTCAATAAATACACTGACCTGTTTGAAACAAGCACTATTTCAGCGTATAGATCAGCATTAAAATTGCCTATGGCGTTAAATCCATCAGGCAAAGAGCTGTTTATCCAGTTTCTCAACCCATCATTTAAGTAACAGACTCTGCCGCAGATAATCTGGGGTGTACCGCTAAAGTTAACGTCCGCCGCAACCGCAGCAGAACCAAGCCCGTATCCGGGATTACCCGTGCCGTCTGAAGGGTTTCCTGTCCATAATGTCCTGCCATCATAACCAAATACCTGGCTCCCGACAATTATTTCTTTTAACCCGTCAGCGTCAAGGTCTGCAATTGCAGGTCTACCCCATATGTTACCATCTGCTCCACCCAGAATCGCATCCGCCTCCCATTTTATGGTTGAATCATTATTAAAACATATAAGATATTCTTTTGTTTTATTTAAACAAATTATCTCAGGTAAACCATCATTGTCAATATCACCTATTGCAGGTTCTACCATACTGTTTATCCTGTAGGCATTTACCGTAACTGATAACACCTCCACTCCTGAAATTCCATTAAGAATTCTTAAAATACCATCTTCTCCGCCATTTATATTTCCTGTATTAACTATTATTTCAGGAACGTTATCATTGTTAATGTCACACACAAGCGGACTTGTTCTTACATTAATAAAATCAGGTTCTTTTGTTGAAGATGTCCATGCCCATTTTAAAGAAAGCGTATCAGGTTGAGGCAAGGACATATTTCCGCACCTGTCGCCTGTATTTAATATATTATTATTTTCATTATATTCTGCAACAATACTCCCGCCATCAACAACAGCATAAATAATGTTTTCCCTGAAAAGTTCAGTATAATGAAGTTCAAATGTGAAATCTGCGTCTGATCCTGGCTTAAAACTGGCTGGTATTGCTGCACTTCCAAGCACTGTATCAATCCCATAATCATAGGACTGATTGAAATTGATATCTTCAAAAATTATAAGTTCGGTTTCAATTCCTGGAGACCTATCACCTATATTCGCTATGGTTACAGTAATCCTGCCTGTAACTTCAAGGGTTTTTATATCTCTATGTATTTCCGATGTATTTATATCAAGTATCGTCAGATCGCTTTTAAAGGAAGGGTTTACGGTCGGCGTTATTGTGGGTGTTAAAGTCGGAACTCCGTAATCAGGGACAGTAATACTTATTTCGTCAGACTCGCTCAGCATACCATCAGAAACAGAAAGTTTTAATCTATATATCCCTGGTTTTTCAAAGACCACATCAGTGTTTATGCTATTGGGTGCGGAAAAATCAACGCTTCCAGGACCATCCACCAGGACCCACTGTGCGGTTAAAGTAGACGGTTTCGGCAGTCCGTCATCGCTCACCTCTGGCTCTATTCTCATTGAATAAATAGGCTGTATCTCAACGATACCTTCTGTTGAAAACGCTATCTGTTCAAATTGACCTAATGTCTTACCGAGTTGTTTTTTGACGAATTCCTCGCCGTTCCATTTTACATGCCACAGTATACCCGGAAATTCCTGCGCTATTATAATATCGCCTACCATATTAGCGAACATGCCTGCTGGTGCGCCGTATAAAACCGCGTCTGAATAAGCGCAGGCGTAAAAATTCTCGTTCGGTGGGACCAGTTTTATGTCTTCAGGCGAGTATCCCGGGTAAGCTTGTGTATTGCCTTCAGCATCTATTGTTATAAGTTGTCCCGTATCTTCTGCACCTACCAGTATTTTCCCGGACCACGGACCGTATTTTTCTTCATTATCCGGCACCACTATCAAGCCGTCTCCCAGTTTAAAATTAAACTTCGCAAGCATTGTGATTTCTTTGTTTGAATTAATCCTGTATGCCCCTCCTGCAGTGGTGACCGCTATTAAATCTCCTCCGAATATGCCGGTATCGTCTATGTATAAATCACCCCTGAATAAGCCTGTCTCACCTGGAATTTTTACCCATGGCACCTCCGCTACCAGACCATCAGACGAAATCTTCGCTATTTCCCCTGGATTTCCCGTTCCTACGAACAGCGTCCCTATCTCAAATCCTCCTATGGAAAACCCGTCACAACTACCTTTTGCTATCGCAATCGGCACCTCATCTGTGAATCCTTTTATATCGCTGAACTGTTCATGGGATCCATCAGGGTTTACAACCTCAAAGTTCCATGGCAGTCCATTTGAATAATTCACTGATAATATTATCTTATTAAGCCTCTGGTTGTGGTCTATCCCTGTTGCGTTATTCAATTTTGTGCTTATCTCGGTTAATTCAAATACAGGTATGGGCGTCACCACAGGCAATTTAGAGTCCATACAGGTAAGCACCCTGTCTTTTCCCAGATTAACTACAGGCGCTTCGTTCTTTATACCTGGTGTTGGTGTGAACTCAGGCGCCTCTATAAATATCTCTGAATTATAAAAATTATTTTCCTCATTTATTTCCTGAAACAAGCCCGTAATATTGCCTGTATCGTCTGCAACTGCCCATATTGGACCTCTTACAGTCAATGTCACAGAAACAGGAATACTGACTTCCTTTACCTCTCCCTTTAAGAGAGCTCCATCCGTAAATCCTGTGCCAAGCAGAATTCCGTTTTCTGTTCTGGGATCATTTTCATAAATAGAAACCGCCACCTGAGGCGATGCTATACCAAACGTGGATATTACTATATTTTTTACCCGTGCCGTGAATGTCCTTGTCACACCGTCCTCTACTACGTTAAGCCCTGCTATTATCAAATCTGGCATAGGCGTGCCTACTGGCATCGGCATCAGATTTTCGCAAAGCTGAAACTTCTGTATCCTGTTTCCCGTATGTTCAACCACATATATCTGTCCATCTCCATTTAAAGCAATATATGGTTCCATAAATTCACCAATCTGCTCCCCGGTTTTTCCAAAAGAATGTATGAATCTACCCTTTTCATCAAATACAATTATCCTGTCTTTTTCCCAGTCAGATATATACATATAATTATTTTCAAAATATTGAATGTCTCTAATCTTATGAACATCTAAATAACCTTCACCAGGTATATATGGTTCCCATATTCTTATAAAATTTCCATCAAGATCAAACACACTTATCCTTTTATTTGTCTCTTCAACAACGTATATATAATTATTATTTACACATATTGTAACAGGCGTATCCAGCATGTTTTTAAATGCTCCCGGGCCTATACTTATCTGTTTTACAAACGTTGTATTATTCAGGGCATCTATGTGATATTTCTGTATTCTGTGATTTCCTGTATCTACCACATAAACATTATCATCACCATCTATTGTCAGCGAAGAAGGATTTTTTAAATGTCTATATTCATCATCAAAAAATCCAATGGATGTCAGACAATTCCCGGTTGAATCAAATACATAAATACAACCAAGGGAACTATCAAGAACCAGAAATCTATTGTAACTATCTATTACCAGATCCGATGGAACTTCAAGCAATTCACTGCCAAATGATTTTATATAATCTCCACTGGAACTGAATACATCTATCCGCTTTCCGTATTTTTCACTTACAAATAAATCTCCATCACTGTCTATTGCTACGCCTGATGGGTAATTTAAAAAACCAGGCTCATTTCCCTGTTTCCCCCATTGTTTAATAAATACCTCACAATGTTCAATACCCTGAATAACATCTGGCGTAGGTGTTGGAGTAATAAGATAACATAAATCAAATTTTCTTATCTGATTCTCCGATGTTTGTAAAGTATATAAATTCCCTTTGCTATCAAATTTTATCTCATTTATTGTATTAAAATTTTCAACCCCAAAATCATTTCCTGTTAAAGTTTTTATAATATACCCATTCCCATCAAATATTTTTATATTACCCTGTTCAACCCCCATATTATCAACCACCCATATACTTCCATAAGAGTCAAATGCTATATCTATTATTAAATTAAATACATCAGCACCACCAAACCTTGTTACAAAACTGCCTGAAGGGTCAAATCTTGAAATTTTTTTATTATTCTGATCAAAAGTTATCATACTTCCATCTTCATTTATATATATCTTTTTAACTATTCCAACCTGCCCTTCAAACGCGCCTGTTCCTCTTCCTTCCTCTTTTATAAACTCTCCTGACAGGTTATATTTATTTATTTTAAAAGTCTCATCCGCAACATACACCGTGGTTGAATTAACCGCCATATCCGAAGGAATTTTTAATTTTTCTTTTTCATATCCTTCTTCACCAAAGGTATTTAAAAGCATCCCTTCCTGGTTATATACAAGTATTTGTTTATTTTTCTTGTTTAATAAAAATATTCTACCATCAGAGGTTATTTCTAAGGAGGCATAATCAAACCTTTCCCCCGGTATATCAAAACTACTTACATATACACCATCTAATGTAAATATTGCAATTTTTAAGCCAGGTCCTATAGTAAGTTCTGTCATAACTATAATTTTTTTATTTTTGGTATCAATGTCAAAATAAGCAGGATTTATAAACCCCTTTGCATCCACACCACCAAGTTTCATTCCAGGAGTAAGGCATACTGTTATTCCTGGTGTTGAAACCGGTGTTGAGGTTGGTGTCGGCGCCGTCCCACATATAACAAACTTTTGTAACCTCTGCAACCCCATCTCAGATACATAAATACTGCCTTCTGAATCAACTGCTATTCCTGACGGATAGTTAAAATCTTCTCCTCCCATTAATTGACCATTAAGCACCTGTATAAGATTTCCATCCGGATCAAAAACCTGGATTCTCTTCCTTAAAATATCTAAAACAAATATTCTGCCATCATGACCTGTAGCAATTCCACCTGCTCCTGCAAATAATCCCGATGTGGTTCCAAAACCACCCCACCTTTTAATAAACTCATAATTATTATTTAATTTTGTGATATTTCCAGAAATAATATCGCTTACAAAAATGTTTTCATCTTTACCCAAAGTTATTCCTATAGGTCCTAAAAATTGTCCATTGAAAACACCAATCTCACCAATTTTCCCTGCAGGTGCGCCATTTAAATCAAATACCTGAATACGTGAATTTTGAAAATCTGTGATATATACCAGCCCTCTTATATCATCAACAGCAACCCAGGAAGGTTGCTTAAATTTCCCTGCTTCTGTTCCATCTCCAGTCCATAAATCAACGAAAATCCCCTCCTTTGTAAATACCTGAACATTACTGCCGAGTATATCTGTAACATAAATTTTGTCTAAACTGCTTATACCTACAGCACTGGGATCTCCAAATGGAAAATCCTCGCTCACAACTGTTGGAGATGTTCTGAAATAACCGATTTGTTTTCCTGCCTGATCAAGAATGGTGACCTGACCTATTGCTGTTTCTGCCAGATATATTTTACCATCAGTATCCACTGCTATGCCACCAAACGGTAAATTTTCAATTTCATACCCCCACTTATTTCCCAGTTCATAACATATCGTTGGTAAATAAGTTGGTATTGCCGATGATGTAGGCGTTGGCAATGTCTCACACGGGATATATTTTAAAAGCGTCCAGCCGGAAGCCTGCGTTACATAAACGTTCCTTTCCTCATCTATCGCTACTGATACAGGATAAACCATATTCTCATTTTCTGCCAGTTCTTTAAGGTTGCCTGTCTGGTCAAAAACCTTAACCCGTGTCCCATCCACAATATAAAGGAACCCCGAACCGTCAATTGCAATTGAAAAAGGCGATTGTAAGCATTCATCCCCGCTCCCGCAATTTCCCCAGTTTCCGAGAAAATTACCATCCGTATCAAGTACCTGAACGCGCATATTTCCAATATCAAGCACAAAAATTTTATTATCCTCACCTATAGCAAGACTACCTGGATACATAAATTGTTCAGTCTCACTCCCAAAACTACCGACTGGCCACTGCCCATTAACAGGATCACCTTCTGGTGTAAATTTCATAACTGTGCTATATCCATCTGCTATATAAATATACCCCAAATTATCAAATGCTATTCCAATTGGAAAATAATCCTGAATTTGAGGTGTTGAACCAGGGCCCGAACCACTCCCGGGTATTTCTCTTATATAATCTCCATCCGTATTAAATATCTGAATACGATTGTTACCAAAATCCCATACATATACTAACCCATCTGGAGATATTGCAATTGTTCCTGGAATATTAAACTCACCCGGTTCACTTCCATGTTTACCCCATTGCTTTATAACTTTTCCATCCTTATTAAGCACGACAACCTGATCTATGTAAATATCTGCCAGCCCCATGCTTTCTATGAGCGGCGCCAGCCGGGGATACTCGTTTATTAATATTTCATAAACACCTGTTACAGGTATATATCCGGTTATTGATACGTATATATTCCCATCCTGCCCGTATCCTGCTCCAATAGGCACAATATATCCCTGTTCTCCCGTATAATATGCAATTGCCCCAAACAATAGTGAAAGGTCAACTCCCCATTTTTCTGCAAATTTAAGACAAATTTCACTAACCGGCGTAAAAGTCACTGTAATAGTTGGTGTAATTGTTTGAGTTATTGATGATGTTATTGTCTGAGTTACTGTCTCTGTTACTGTCTCTGTCATTGTTTGCGTTACTGTTGGTGTTATTGTTTCAGTTATGGTAGGCGTCACGCTTTCTGTTATTGTAGGCGTCACTGTTTGCGTTATTGTTGCTGTTATGGTCTGTGTTATGCTTTCTGTTATGGTAGGCGATATCGTAGGTGTAATTGTTGACGTTACAGTCTTCGTTATGGTTTGTGTAACTGTTCGGGTTGCTGTTTGTGTTACAGTAGGCGTTACGGTCTCCGTGATTGTCGGAGTTATTGTATAAGTAATTGTCGGAGTTATTGTTTCCGTCATTGTCCGCGTTATTGTCTCTGTTATCGTTGTCGTTACTGTTGGTGTTATTGTTTCAGTTATTGTAGGCGTCACTGTTTGCGTTATTGTTGCTGTTATGGTCTGTGTTATGCTTTCTGTTATGGTAGGCGATATCGTAGGTGTAATTGTTGACGTTACAGTCTTCGTTATGGTTTGTGTAACTGTTCGGGTTACTGTTTGTGTTACAGTAGGAGTTACGGTCTCCGTAATTGTCGGAGTTATTGTATAAGTGATTGTCGGAGTTATTGTTTCCGTCATTGTCCGCGTTATTGTGTATGTAACTGTAATTGTAACAGTAGGCGTTGCAGTAAGTGTCTCTGTGTCTGAAGAAGTCTGTGTCATTGTAAAAGTTGGACTTAAAATATTGGTTGCAGTAAAGGATATAGTTGGTGTTATTGTTGGTGAATCTACCACTCCTGTTGCTGCACAACATATATTTGTAAAATTACTGTATTTCTTTTTACATTTTTTACACCCTTTTTTACATTCCTTCTTTACAGCCCTTACCTTATAACACCAGTACCCGTCACCAGGCTTATCATAAACAGTTACAATCTGATGATGAATGCTTCCTGATTTTCCCGGAACAATAAAAACTAAATTAAATGGTCCTGCTTCTGATAACGCTCTATAAACCTCGTAATAATCTGGATTTCTGAATATCCCTTTATAGGCTGCGTGCCATGTCAATTTTATGTAAGAACCATGTTTCCCACACTTATGTTTGCATTTACTTTTTTCACATCCATCCCCGCACTTTTTACAGTCTGAGCCCGCAGAAAAACAGTCATCATCCCTGCAACCGTCATCATCGCAGTCATCGTCGTCGTCATCTTCTTCACAATTCCTAGTAACTGCTTCGCAAACAAGTCCGCATGGATGCCATCTATGTTTTTTCGGAGGACAGTTAAACACATTTTCTGTCAGCGTTGCAGTAAGAGTTGGTGTAATTGTGCAAGTTGCTGTTATTGTAAACGCCGGGGTATGCGTTATAGCAGGCATACATAATGCAGCACCAGGAGGCAACCCTGTTTCAGGATCTATTTTGCCATACTTTTTTATTTCTCCTATAAGTGAACTTCCTGAATACAAAGCAAAATGATGGTCGTCATAATATGGACCCATTATATTTCCATTGCTTTTTCCCTGGTTTGATGGAATACCAGAATAATCATCAAAAATCCCATAACACGTTTCTTTATCATCATCCCGCCATTTAACATAACCATTGTTTGATGCCAGAATAATTCTCCCACTGGCTTCATACATCCCTCCAGGAATTACTGTCTGTTCCTTGTTTTTCATATTATCTGGAAGATATGCATAATAAATTTTCTGCCTGTTCTCAGCTGGTTTTAGAAAATTACACTTTGATGTTATGAATATTTCAAATCCCTGAACCCAGCCACCTGCAGGTATGGTGGCAACTCCTGATTTATAAATAATAAAAGATGATCCTTCCTGATTTGATTTGTGATTTTTGTCTTCTATAAATATTTCTTTTGAAACAAAAGAACAAAAATTATTTGATTCTATCTGCATTGCATTTATGCGGTTGCCATTACCATCATAAACTTCACCATTCTGACCGGTTAATGTTATACACCAGAGTTCAGGTTCATACAGCCATAATTTGATTGCAAGATTTATATCCCTTATATCTATTGCCTCGTTATTGCGATTTATAATCTTTAAATAATACCTTCTTTCGTCTTTTCCATGAAGCGAACAATTCACCATTAAATCAAGTTTTTTTGTAAAATCAGCATCACAGGGAATATATATATTATCATTAGAATCAGCCAGAACAGAAGAAGGAGTTAAAATAAAAACGAAATAAAGACTCAGGTAGGTTATTATAAAAAATACCTTTTTCAAATTTTTAACCCATTTTAAAACTGAGTCTATTTCATACAGTATTATATTTTTAAAAGTATATAAAACGTTGTTCCATGGGTATAAATTATTCCTGTATGTCCCTATAAATTTTAAAAATAAATTTTTTATTTCCAATTCAAAACCCCTCCATAGGGAAAAGAGATTTTTCTTGCCCTACAGGTAAGAAGCCACAAAGTAAGTTATATCTCTTTTTTTTATTAAATTTATTTTACACCAATTCAACTCCCTGTCAAGAAAAAATTTTAACCGCAACAACAAAACCCCCTCATCCTATCCTTCTCCCCTCTGGGGAGAAGGGACTTCTTTTTGTAATATTTTAGCCACTGGCAGAATAAATTTTGTCCATATATAAATTTTTTCATTTTGTCATTGCGAAGTCAGGCGAATGATAACCACTGCCTTCTATTCCACCTTAACTCTCGCCTGACAAAGCAATCTTGCTTTTATCACAAAATGCCTTCTTCCATTATCATCTTCTGGCTTTTAACTGCCATATTGCTTCCTTAAGCCTCATATGCCCTTATTTTCCCTTCTTAACTTTTATTTCGGCTTCCTAAGAATGCCAAAGCCATGTATTTTCTTTCTAGTAATCACACTTTTACAGGTGGACTTCTGGTGTCTGAACTATTACTATTATTCTGAAATATAAAGGCAGTTTTTAACTTTACCCATTTCCTTTAAAATTCTGTTACACTTTATAAAATGCAAACAAAACAAAAAAGTCTAAATTATTTTTTTAAAATATTAAATAAAAACCTTTTCAATCCTTTCCATTATCTCTAAAAAAGCCCTTATGCTATGATACGGGCATTTCCAGGGACCTGCAATTTCCCTTTCTTTTACCGGTTCGTTTTTTTCATCAACAAAATAATACCATTCTCCATAAGGGGTTCTGAATTTTTCCTTACAGAACTTCCATATATTTAATAATTTATCTATATATATTTCCTTATCTGTCATTTGATAAGCATTCATATATCCAACCATTGCTTCAACCTGCATCCACCATTCTTTTTTTGTTTTAAATGGACCTTTGCTAGCCCCTTCGTATAAAATACCACCCTTTTTATCTATTGCTTCTTTTGTTGAAACTTCTGCTAAATTTATAGAAGATAAAATTACCTTTTCTTTTAAATCTTTATCATTTGAATTTTCTACTGCTTCTTTTAAAAGCCAGCTCGTTTCTATATCGTGTCCGTAAGATATTAAATCAGAAAGCAAATTCCATTTCATATCAAAAAATAATCCTGAATGCCCATTTTTCTGCATAATCTTATCTAAAAAAATCTCAATTATTTCTTCTAATACTTTTATGACCTTTTCATCTTTTGTAAAATTTGCCAGGTTTGAATATGCTTCTAAAATATGAAGATGCGTATTCATACTCTTAGGTGCATTCATATCTCTTTCTGAAAGCCGCATGTCTTTTATAAAAGAAAAATCCCTTGATGCTGATTCAATATATCCTCCATTTTCTTTATCTTTTCCATACTTTTCAATAATATCAAATATTTCATAAGCATCTGCTACTGCCTGCTTATTACCTGATGCCTTTGCATATTCTACAAATGAGTATATACCAAAACTTTGCCCATAAAATTTTTTTGTAGAATCAATAACATTTCCATTATAATCCAACATCCAGTAAAGTCCGCCATACTCCTTATCAACGAAATTATTTTTTATATATTCATATAAAATATCTGCTGTTTCTAAATATTTATTTTCTTTAAATCTCTGATAACATTTAGAAAATGTCCATAGTATTCTTGTTGCCAAAATTAAAGATTTTTCACTTTGCATTTCCTTTGTTCCATCTGCTTTTATTTTACCAATAAAATCCCTATTTTTATAATCTATAACATTTTCCATCCAGAAAGAAATAACTCTGTTAAATTCCTCTAAAATTTCTTTTTTTAAATTTTCTAATTTACGTCTCATTTTATCACCTTTATAAAACATTTATCTGCTTTTTGTAAATTTCTCTTATTATCTTTAATATATTTTTATATTCATCCGTTCTAAAATCAGGATAGGTCCATTCAAATTCTTTGAAATCTTTTTGGGTATATTTTAAAGTAACTTCTGCATATATTCCTTTACCTATATAGATCCTGTGGTCATAATTTTTGGTAGTGGCAAGTATAAACTTTGAAAGAGATAGTAATCCAGGATCTATATTTATCTTTCTTTTATTTGTTCCTTCATATAAAAACTGTTTTTCAACATCATTTGTAAAAAGTTTAATATCAGCCAGAATATCAGGCAAAACAAATTTCTCAAAAGAGATAAATTTTTTTAAGAGATTTTCTCCTATTTCTTTATTATAATAATCCGTATGAATAAAAGATATCTTATTGCTTTCAAAGTCAATATTCCCGAATTTTTCTATAAGTTTTTCTTTTGCTTTTAAATAAATATCATCTTCTTTATATATAAAACCCATAACTAACTTTTCTTCTTTTACTTCTTTTATTTCACCCATGGTTCACCTTTAAAAATTATTTTTAACTCTGTTTTTATATCTTTTATTTTTACAAATATATTTATAATTGCATAAATAATAAGTGTCAAACCCGAAAGTAAAATTATTAAAGATTCTTTTATTATCATTGTCAAAGGTCCTGTTAAAACAGAAGCAATAACTGTTCCTATATTTCTTAATACATAATATGCAGCAAAAACTCTACCGCGTAAATTATCAGGCGTTTTATTCTGAATAAGTGTTTCAGCAATACTCAATATAACAACAGCTGCAATGCCTGCAAAAAATGCCATAAAAAGCATATAATAAAAATTTTTAACATAATAAAAAACAACCACTAAAATACCAAGTAATGGAAATAAAAATCGTATCAATTTAAATGCCGAAAATCTTTTTGCCACCTTTTCAATAAAAAATATACCAGCAACAAGTCCGAATCCTAAAAATGACTGCATAAAACCTATTGCTTTTATACTCTGCATTTTGATATGAGATGCATCTATTACATCCTGAATAAATGAACTTGTAAATGCAACATAAAAAAATCCAGTAACAATCATTAAAACAAAAACTCTTCTAACAACAAAAAATATATCCTCCTGATGTTTTATGAAAGAAAGACCCTCTTTTAATTCATTAAAAATCTGTTGAGTTTTAATATTGATTCCTTTTTTTATCTCTTCCCTCGCATTTATAAATGAAAGGGTTGTAAATGAAATGATGTAAGTAAATACATTTATAAGCAAAGTTTTTTCAACACCTATTTCAGCAATAATAATCCCGGCAAGAGCATAACTGAATATCTGGACGATTATTGTTGTTGTTGCGGAAAGAGAATTTGCAATTAAAAGTTTTTCTTTCTCAACAATTACGGGTATAAATGATGATTTTGCAGGTATAAAAAATTGGGTAACAATTGATATAAAAAATACAATTAAATATACTGACCATGTATTTTCTTTTCCTGAAATTATTAAAAACATAATAAAAACCAGGGAGCCGCGGATTGCAGCGGCTAAAAGTAAAATTGTTTTTCTTTTAATTCTGTCAACAAAAACACCTGCAAATGGTCCTAAAAGTATTATAGGTAGTCCAAGCCAGAACATTAAAATTGACATATGCATAGCGTTGCTTCCCTCTTTAGAATGAAAATTTATAACCCAGGCAATTAAAGCCATTAAATTTAAACTATCACCAAATTGTTCAAAGATCTGTCCTGACCATAAAAGTAAAAAATTTCTATTAATTAGTATGTTTTTCATTTTTCTCCTTTTCTTTTATAATTGATAAAATTTCTTGAACCATATCTTCTTTTTTTCTATCAGTGACATCAATCCATATTGCTTCTTTATATCTTCTAAACCATGTTATCTGTCTTTTTGCATAATTTTTTGTGGCTATTTTTATTTTTTCTTTTGCTTTTTTAACTTTTTCTTTTAAATCCATTATTTTTTTCGTATAAAAAGTATCTATAATTTCTTTATAGCCAATTGCCTGCATGGAAGTTGTATTTAAATCAATTCCGCTTTTTATTAAGTTATTTACTTCATCTATTAAGCCATTTTCAAACATTTCCTCTACCCTTTTTTCAATTTTTTCGTATAATTTTTTTCTATCCATAAAAAAAACAAATAAAATATAACTGTCTTTATATTTTGTTTTTTCTGTTTTTTTTCTTATCTCTGAGAATTTAAGATTCTCTGATAAAATTATTTCAAGCGTTCTTAGCACACGCCTCGGATTTTTTATATCTATTAAATTTATTGCTTCTTTATCTTTTTCTTTTAACATATTCACTAAAAAATCAAGTCCCTTTTCTTTATAGATATCATTTAATTTTTTTCTTAAATTCTGGTCTGTTTTCTTAAATTCAAAAAGCCCCCTTATTATTGCGTCAATATATAAACCTGTTCCACCAGCAATTATAGGTATTTTTTTTTTACTTTTTATTTTATCAATAAAATTTTCAGCCATTTTTTTAAAATCACCTGCTGTAAAATTATCAGATGGCAAAACCACATCTAACATATAATGTTTTATTCCTTTCATATCTTCTTTTTTTATTTTAAAAGTTCCAATATCCATTCCTTTATAAATCTGCATTGAATCTGCTGATATTATTTCTCCATTTAATTTTAATGCAAGTTCAACCGCTATTTCTGATTTACCGGTGCCGGTTGGTCCCGCAACAATGATAAGCATAACTTTATTTTTTCCTTTTAAACATTTTCTCAATTTCCGAAAAAGAAATTTTAATTATAGGTGGTCTGCCATGCGGACAGCTGAATGGATCTTCTATTTCAAAGTATTCTGTAAGTAAATTCTCTATCTCTTCATCCTTTAAAATATCGCCTCCTTTAACTGCTGCCCGACAGGCGGTGGTTGCTATCAGATCTTTTAATATTTCTTTTTTTTCTGATTTTTCTTTTTCTTTTATATTTCCTAAAATTTCTTTGATAAATTCTCTGTTTATTTTTTCTTTTATTATTACAGGGTGTGCCGTTACCTTATATTGATTTTTTCCAAAAGGTTCCAGTTCAAATCCCATTTCGTTAAAAATTTCCATATTATTTAATAATACATTTTTTTCTTCAGGGGTTAACTCTATTATTTCTGGAATTAACATTTCCTGAACTTTAACCCTTTTTTCTTCCACTTCTTTTATAAATTGCTCAAATAATACCTTTTCATGTGCGGCATGCTGGTCAATGATAATTAAATTTTCTTCATCCTCACCTATTATATATGTATTATGTAATTGCCCTAAAATTTTATAATTAAAAAACTTTCTTCTCCGGGAAACTATCTCTGTATCCTTACTTTTTTCAAAAACATTTTTATTATCAGGGAACATTTCAGGCGTTTCTCTGGCAAAGTATTCTTTTATGGCATTTTCTATTTCTGGCTTTCTCCCGGCTTTTTCAAGGTTAATCTCAGGTGTAAGTTCAGAACTTTTTAAAACTTCAGAAATTGCATATTTTATTTTATTAAAAACCGATCTTTCATCTTTAAATTTAATTTCTGCTTTTGCAGGATGAACATTTACATCAATCAATTGCGGATTAATATCAATAAAAATAAATGCAACAGGATAGTTGCCTTTCATCATGGTTGTGCCATATCCTTCGTATATTGCATATAAAAGGCTGCGCACCGAAACCGGTCTTTGATTTACAAAAATATTAATAAAATTCCTTGTTGTTTTTGTAATTTCCGGTTTTGCAATATAGCCATATATTTTTATATTATCTGAAAAATTTTTTATTTCTAAAAGCGAGTTATAGATTTCTGATCCGTATATGATTTTTATTCTTTCTTTTAATTTTATCTGTGCCGGGAAATATATTACATCTTTTTCATCAATTTTTAGAGTAAAAGAAATTCCTTCATTTGAAAGTCCAAGCATGGTTACTGTTTCTATTATATGATTTTCTTCTGTATAATCTGATTTTAAAAATTTAAGGCGTGCTGGAGTATTAAAAAAAAGTTCTTTTACTCTTATTATGGTTCCCTTATTTAAAGCCACCTTTTCTTCTTTTTTTATCCTGCCTGATTCCAAATAAAGGAAAATACCTTCTTCTGCTTCACTATCTTTTGTTAAAATTTCAACCTTTGAAACAGAAGAAATAGCAGCAAGCGCTTCCCCCCTGAAACCAAAGGTTGAAATATTATTAAGATCGTTTGTATTTCTTATTTTACTTGTCGCATGCCGTAAAAATGCAATTTGGGCATCCTGATGACTCATTCCAGAACCATCATCAATAACTTCTATTAGTTTTCTGCCTGCTTTTTTTATGTTTATTTTTATATTTTTCGCATTCGCATCTATTGAATTTTCAATAAGTTCTTTAACACAGGATGCAGGCCTGACAATTACTTCACCTGCTGCTATTTGGTTTGCCACATTTTCTGGTAATAACTGAATTTTATTCATTTTTCTTTCCTTCCTGAATTAAATATAAATTTGATTTTTATTTTATCATAGTTTATTGATTTTAAAAAGCATGTTCTGTATCCGTTAAAATTGTAATAGAAAGGGGAAAATAATTAAAAAAGATTGCCCTTTTTTATAAAATAATAGTATTAATAAAATATTAGTAACATTTTAGCCACTGATAGGACAAAATTGGTCAATAAATAAATTTTTTACTTTGTCATTGCGAAGTCAGGCAAACGATAACTTCTGACTTCTATTCCTCCGTTTAATGAGTCTGACAAAGCAATCTTGCTTTTATACCTGAGCGCCTTTTTATCTTGTCTTCTTTCGTTTTTCAACTGCCAGATTGCTTCGTCTGGCTCGTCCGTCCGCCCTTATTTCCTCTTCTTAACTTCTCTTTCGGCTTCCTAAGAATGACAATAGTTAGGGTTTTCCTTACTAGTAGCCATACTTTTACAAGTGGACTTCTAATGGCAAAACTATTACGTCTTTGTTATATCAACCAGCATTGACAATCGGTAAAGTTTTTACTTCACCACTGCCACCTTTGCCATAACTTTTTTATCTTTTGTTTCAAGTATTATAATGTAAACTCCGGATGCAACTTTTTCTCCATTGGAATTCTTTCCATCCCAGAAAAATTCATGACTTTCATAAGGATTTTCTGAAGAAGTTCCTTCCGGTACCTCTTCTTCTAATAAAGTTTTTACAAAATTACCACTTAATGTATAAATTTTTATCCTTATTTTTCCACTTTTTACTGCCTGATATTTTAATTTTAATTTTTCATTTTTGCTCAAATCAAAAAGATTGGCAAAAACTCTTATTTTATCTTCAGGCACCGGCAATTCAACCTTTAAAACAGGATATATAGCATCCTGATTTGATTTAGAGTCAACAGTTCTTATCATATAATAATAAATATTACCCCACTCTGTCTTATCATCTAAAAAATCAGGAGTAGCTGTTGCTGTTACAAAACCTAAAGTTTCATAATTTGCTCCACCATCTTTACTCCTCAAAATATTATATCCCACAACCGGATAATCGCCATCTATTGCCTTATCCCAGTAAAGATGGATGTTTTTCTTGTTTTCTAATGTATATCTTATTAAAGGATTTTCAGGTAATCTTGCTGTAAGATATGGTGTAATTTCAACTTCATTTGATTTAGGACCTTCACCTGCTGAATTAATTGCAGTTATAGTATAATAATATGTAATTCCCCTCTGGACATTATAATCCGTAAATTCCTTGTATTGATTTACGCCCAAAGAATAAATGTAAGGTTCTCCATAATTACCTGATGTAGTGCTTTTATAAATATTATATGAATCAGCAGTTAAAGTAACCCTTTTCCAGTTCAAGGTAACCCAGTTTTCTCCTGCAAATGCAATAAGAGTATCCGGCGGAAAAGATGTATCAATGAGATTTATATAATAATTTGTGGTATCTGTATCTTCTTCGTTATTATCATCAACTGTTTTTATTTTATAATAATAAGAATATCCTGTATTTACAGAACTATCAATAAAATAATTTTCAGTGGTTTTTGATTCTATAAGAGTAAAATTACTGGAAGATGTGCTTTTATAAATATTATACTGATCTATACTCTGATATGTGCCTTTTAAAGCAGGAGCAGTCCATTTTAATAAAACCTTATTATGCAAATTAACAATTTCTATATTTGTCGGCGGATATGGTTTTAAATATGGTATTCCGTTCACTTCATCTGATGCTGCACTTTCTGTTACCCCAAAAGCTGTTATTTTATAAAAGTATTGTGTTCCTGCTGTTACAGATGTATCAGTATAATATGTAACCTGTGTATAAGTATATGGGGTTGCTTCATAAATTCCTGAAACTGTTGACCTGTAAATATTGTATTTTGTAACAGAATCCTCAGGCGGCGATGCCGACCATTGTAAAAATAAATTTCCATCTCCTTTTGATGATAAGGTTACGTTTCTTGGATTATCTATAAAATTTAACGCATAAGGTATAGCAAAAACATAAGCAGTTAAGGTTGATGACCAGCCCAGATAATTTTCAGCATTAGTTTTATAATAATAAACAGTATATGTATTAAGTCCTGTATCATAATAATAGTTATTTACTACTTTTGTAATATTCTCATAAAAAATATCATCAGTACTTCTAAATATATTATATCCTGCTATTTTTTCTTTTTCATCATTTTCAACCCAGGAAAGTAAAACATAGGAATTAAAAGCTGTGATCGTTAAATTAACAGGAATTGCAGGTATTGAAACAGGTGTTATATAAAGCGCAGATGTTGCAATTCCTGTTACATACTGTGAATAAGCATTTAATGTAACACCTGCCACAGCATAACTATAAAATGTGCCTGTATTTACTGCTGAATCCTGCCACTCAATAGTTCCTGCTACTGTTTCTGTTGTCAAAACATAATATGGATTGTTAATATCAATTGTTGCAGGCGGCACAACTCTATAAATATTATATATCTTTATATTTTCAATTGTACCATTTGCATCCCAGTTTAGATTGACTTTGTCGGGTTCATCCTGATAAACATTAAAATTTGAAGGTTTTTTAGGAACCACTGTTACTGTAACAGCATTTGAAAAATCACTTAATCCAGATGCATTTAAAGCACGCACATGATAATTTATTGTTTCCCCGGGTGAAAAAGTAATATTATCAATATAAAAATTAAAAGATGTCAAACCAATTTCTTCATAAGTTGCCCTGTAAACAACATAAGCAGTTACATTTTCATAACTTAAATTTGTATCCCACATAAGATTTACAGATTCAATACCAGAAGAGGTAATTGTGAGATTTAAAGGCGCTGATGGCTGACCATTTATATATACCGAAAAATAGGAAGGCAAAGAAGTATTACCTTTTATATCTTCTGTCATTATCTTATAATAATATTTATATCCGGGTGCAGGTAAAGTATCCACATAACCCGTTGACGTTGAAAAAGCAGAAAAATCATTTTCATCATCATAAATTAATGACCTGAAAATTTTAAATCCTGATACAGGATAGGTTCCTTTTGTATTTTCAGATGACCATGTGATAATTACATTTGTATTTCCCGAAGTATCAATATTTACAGAATACGATAAATTTGCAGGCGAAAATGGATTTACAAAAGGTATAGCAGATTTTGTTGATGATAAAGGCGCTTCCTGCGAATTGTAAATAACACCTATTTTATAATAATATGTAAATCCATTTATAACTTCAGTATCTATATATTCTCCTGCTGTTATTGTGCTTGCAATTGATGTGAAATTCCCCTGTGCATCTGTACTACTATAAATATTAAAACTACACGAACTTAAAAATTTGTTATTCCATTTTAAAAAATTTTTTGAGTTAAAAGCTGTAATTGTCAGGTTATAAGGGAAAGCAGGTTTTACAGATGATAAAACACTGGTATTGCCTGCTGAATCAACTGTCTGGATAGCATAATAAAAAACATCATAGGTATTTATTAAACTATCAACATAACGCGTTACGTTTGTGCCTGTTGAAAATGTAACATCATAATATGTCTCGGTTAAATTTTCAAAGGTCGATCTGTAAATTATATAATAAGAAACATTCGTTGTTGAAACAGCATCCTGCCATATAATTTCAACTCCATCATCCCATCTTACAGGATTTACTGAAGAAGGCGGTAAAATCTCAGCAGATAAAAAAACAGGCATTGAAGTAATTATTATTATATAAAAAATTTTTTTTATTAAACTCATAATACCTCCTTTTAAAAATATGCACTGAAAGAAAGAGAAATTTCTATTGAACTATATGAATACTTGGGATCTTTTATCCTATCCACATTATTTTCATAGGTCAGCCTGAAAATTCCATTAAAATTTTCAAGAAAATTATAAGAAAATTCTGTTGAAGCTGTATATTTTTCATTTGATTGTTTATTTGCACCAGTTCCGCCTTTTTCATCGCCTCTTGTTATTGTAACTGCCATTGAATTCTGCCACTGTAATATATGTTCTAACTTAAATGCTTTTCCACCAATCCATGGCATCCATGAGGGAAAAACAAATGGTTCTCCAAATTTTAACTGATAGTTAATTTGAAACGTAGGTGTAAAAATATTTTCCGAGGTTAAAATCTCTTTGTTTTTGTTATTTTTATTGCTATATGTAATGCCAATCTGGCCTGTAAGCGGATTTTCATTTGCATCATAATCTTTAAAATTTAAGGTTGCGCTTACCTGTTGATTTGAATTTTCAGCTATTATCTCTTCTTTATTTGTTGGGTTTATGGTTTTCGTATTATTATACGAATATTTACCTGATATTGTTTCATTTCTTATAAATTTTTCCAATCCTGGAATATTAACATTAAAAATTTGTATATTATAAACACTCAAAGTTATTGTATTTGTAAATGTGTTTAAAATCCTTGAATATGAACTCCTATAAATACCATATTCGAAGCCCGGCGAAATAGAAATTCTATCAAGTAATTTTATTTCTGAAAAATTTAAATTATGATTTAATCTTAATGAACCATTATAGGATATGTTTTCTAACTCCTCTATTTTTTTAATGTTAAATATATTCTCCCAGGAATTAATAAACCACTTTGTTTCAAAACTTAACTTTTCATATTCTTTCGTTGAATCCGCATAATATGCATCATTATAGTTTTCAACAATGTTTATACTGATATTATATGTGCTGATGTCTGGTAAAAAGTCAAGTAATTTTTTTAATTCTACCTTTGTCATAAAAGAAAAATTACCTGTTGTTGATAGATTTCTCTGTGAATAATCCATAGTATAGTTTGTTTGATAAGAAATCTGTGGATTAAAAATCAAAATTTCACCAAGTGACAAAGATAGCGCTGGTATTATACTTCGTTTTAAAAGTATATAATCATCCACATATTTTTTATCAGGGCTTATCCTATCCTGATAATAAGTATATATAGATTGAACATTCCCTTTTATTTCATTAAGCGAATATTGATAACCAGGGGATAAAGTTAGTCTGTCAATTTTATAATTACCTGTCCATTTATAACTTTGCTCCCTGCTCAATTTCCATTGATCAAAGCAGTCAGCACAGATGGTAATTGGTTCTGGCTGAATATAATTATATCTTTCATCTGTAAAAGCAATATTGCCTTCTATGGTGTTATTTCCGAGCGGCACCTTAAAACCTGCTGGTAATTCAATTTCAGCAGGAACTATATAGCGGGCAGAAGGCACAGTTTTTAATTTTTCATAATCATAATCTTTATATGTATAAACTTTTACATATCTGTTTTTACTGTTTTCTTTTGTTAGATTATTGATAAGTGTAAGGTTTGGGACTAAACTGAATGTTGTTGAATTTGTAAAACTTTCTCTGACGATATCAGGTATTATATAATTACTTGTGTATTCAGGGTCATTTCTATATTTACCCTCGGTAAATAATTCTTCTTTTGAATATGAGTTATTTACCGGTAAAAAAGAAATCTGGTTATAATTAAAATTTATAGAATTTTTACGGGAATGCTGTTTTACTATAGAACTTCCTATATCAGCAATTGTCATAAAATCACTTTCTTTTTCTTCAAAAGAATGCGATAAAGTTCCAAAATTAGAATAATTAATTGTAGCATTGGTATATTTACCTGAGCCAACCTTTTCGTCCGGATCTGTTAACCTTATATTATTTATATAAAAAATTTCATTTACAGACATTGAATTAGGATTAATAACACCTATTGAAATATAATTTATCTGTTTTAAATTGGGCGAACCAACAGGTTCGCTTCTTTTTTTATCTGAACCGTCCAGTCTTAATTCAATGGTATGCCATGCATTATCTACAGGTATTTCATCTAATTGAGTGTTATACTGATAATAATTATTATCATCTGATGTTCCGGTACCCAGGCGTATAAATAATATTTTTCCGGAACCAGAACTACCATCTTTTTTTGAATATAAAATATCAAACCTTAATTTTTTAAATGCCGAATAATCATATCCTATACTCCTGCTTAAATCCTTGGTTGCAAAATAAATAGGTTTACCATCTGTTCTAAAATCATAATTTGACAGTTCATAATTTATTTTTAATCCTTTTTCTGATTTTTTATCTTCTTCACTCTGATATTCAAAAAAACTGGTATTCGGAATATACGAAGAATCTGTATATTGATTTACAGTTGTCATATTAAATTTGTTTACATCAGGAGAGTCAATTTTATTACCTACCCTGTCATAAGAATTTGGCATAACTTTTAAAACCCATGAATTCCCGGTAATATCAACTGATGATATTTTTACATAACCATTTACAGGCGTTGCCGAAGTGCCTCTTATAACTAATCTTAAATGTTTCACAAGAGAAAGAAAATTCTTATTTGCTGGATCAGTTGTAACATTATATCCTACAAATTCTCCTATCTTTTTTAAATCAATTTTTAAATTTATCCACCTGCCGGTTTCTGTAAGTGTTTTTCTATACTGGTAATATGCATCATATGTATCCAAAATCCCATTATTACTCATGTCTTCAGTATCTAAAAAACCATTTCCTCCTCCCCAGTATTCGTTTCCTGACTGATCTATCCCGATATCTTCGCCTGATTCTAAAATACCATTTGGCCTACCACCAGAGTTATCTTCAGTATTTAAAATACCATTCCCATTTGAATCTTCACTGATTACTCCGAGATCAAAGCCAATTTCAATTGGCTGTGTTGTATAAATCCACATTTCAATATATGAATAACTATTTAAATTTTCGCCATAGGAAGAAATTAAATATCTATATGCATCCCATCTTGAACTCGTTAAGTTAGCATAATTTAACTGGAGCATAATTTTTCTATCTGATGTCCCGTATATATCAGTACCTGAACTCGGTGCGGGATCAACATCTGTTATATTTGATTTTCTTATCTGAATTCTATCAGTTGAAATATCTGATGCCTGTGGTCTACTCGCCGGGAACCAGTAATTTAGATCCATTGATGTGCTAATTATGTTATCAGCACCTTCTATATTATCTATCATAGCAACGCCATGCTCATTATTTTTATCAAATATATTGGGGTTAAAATTGCTATGGGCTATTTCAGCCTGGAATGAAAAATCAACAGGCACTTCAGAATTTTCAATAAGTGGTAAAGCGTCCAGTATTTTATTTATCTGATCTTTTTTTAAATCAAATTTGATATCACCATCTAATATATACATACTGTATGGCGTTGAAAGTCCCTGATATGTGGACCTTGCATCCGGAATAGTTTTACTACTTGTATTTGCGCTTTTATAAAGAAAAGTAGAGCCCAGAGATAAATTATCAAGCAATTTATACTCTGCCCTTGCTCCATATAGATTACTCGGGAATGCCTGAAAAAATGGAAAATATTCATAAGTAATTATAATTTCAGAATCTGATTGAATCAAATTTTTATCAATAAAACTTATTTCTCCGGTTTCATATATAATATAATAATCTACATCTTTTTTTAATAATCTGCCATTTAAATATACACGTTCGCTTCCATATACTACACCGGGATAATCAAGTTTATAAGATGAAACATAATATTTATATCTTAAATATATTTTATATCTTGAACTAACTGGTGGATAGGTTTTATATGCATCATCTTCTGTTCCTATTCTTGTATTGCTTGTTGCAGGATCGCAGGGTGAATTATTTGGATAAACAAAAGGATAATAACTTTTAAATCTAAGCAAACCAAAATCCGTATCTATTTCATACCATTTATCAGCATCAGGGTCTGTTGGTTTAGGTATATAATATTCTTTATCTGACATATCATATATTCTTATTTCAAAATCCTGATCCAGTTTAGGGTCAAAAATCTGCGTATCGCCCAGATAATAATAACTTAAAACTTTATGTGATATATCTTTGGGGTTTTGCATTGTTCCATCCTGAATAAGATGTGCATATTCAGATGTCATACCGTTGGTATCAGAAACTAAATTTGCTTCATTAAAATCAAAATTACCACTTGCATCAAAACCTATTTTTCTTCCATCCATTGTTTCATAAGCAATTGCAATTATATAATTATCATATATCGGAAAACTAAACTTAATTATATTATTTTTATAATCAACTGTATAATCAAGCCCTAAATATTTAAAGTCAAATTCAAATTTGCCTGTCGGATATGACTTTCTGGTATAAATGTTTGAATCATACGCATTGGCATTGTCAACATAAACAACTACCGAACCTGGTTTTATTTGAATATTTTCTTTTGTTATATAATAATATGTATTTTTGATAAAATCTGTATCCATTATAAAAATACCTATTTTACCGTTTACTTCTTTTTCCCTTAAATTGCCTTTAAAAGTCTGTTTGGCTGTTATACCTTTTGTCTGCGCCGCAATTGCAGAAAGCGTAAATTTATCACCAAATTTTGCTTTTGCATTAATACCGAACAATGACTGTGAATAACTTACAAATCTCGTTGCAGGTATGGAAAGTGTTATATCACCGAAATTTACTTCCTGTATGGTCTCTTCTTTATCACCTTGATATTTAATTGATATTTTCCTTTGTTCATCCTGAGTCCTGTCATCATCATGGTCAACTTCCACAGTTATTTTTTTGCCTATGTTTCCTTCCACTTTAACTTTAAGTGGTTGCTTAATGTCAAATCTGGTTCGCTGTGGAATTTTACCTGTTTCAAATACATATTTATAGGATAACTCTATTTGTTTACTTCCCGATATCTTTAAATTTGAATCTGGTGGAAGCCCGTATTCTGAAATTTCAGCAGAAATAATTCCGGATTTTTTTAGTTTCAAAATCTCTATATTTGCTCCTGCAACTTTACTTGCAACTCCTGCGTGCCCCTCTGCATCAACAGGAACAACTTTATAATAATAATTTTTCCCGGGCTGTGGCGGTTCGGTGCTATTTATTATATTATCAAAATAAAAAACTTTTCCTTCTTCGTCATAATAAGTTTTTACAGGTTTAATATTAATCGGTTTTTCAGGAAAAGAATCAGGATTTTCACTTCTGAATATATTATAATAACCTATGCCATATGTCCCTTTTATATCTGGCTCTGACCAGGCAATTTTTATACTTTCGCTTGACTTAGCATAAGCAGTAACATCAAGTGGTTCTGAGATAAGTGAAAAAGGCATTGTCTCATAACTTTTAGAAAATGCAGAAGTATTTCCCCTGACATCAACACTCTGCAATTTATAAAAATATTTTACTCCCTGTTCAATATCTTTATCTTCGTATTCAAAACCCTTTATTAACTCTTTGTTTAATTTTATACCCTCTTCTTTATCATCAATTGACCTGAAAATATTATATCCATCAATTTCATATTCGCCTGTTGAATCAGGTTCTACCCATTTTATCAAAACCTTATCAGGATAAGGGACAACATTTACTTCATCTGGCGGTAAAAGACTGCCTGTAGGGACAGCAAATACTATATTGGATTCCCCTATTTCCTTCCCGGAATCAACGGCAGACACCTTATAAAAATATTTAATACTGCTTAACAATGACATTATACTATTTTTTTTATTGTCAATATATTCATTTATTTTTATTTCTTCTTTATTTATTTTTAAATATTCTCCCTGTTCTTCTGTGCTTCTGTATATATTATATGTTATTCCCGGTAAATTAACTGAATCCCATATCAATTTTACCTGTATCCCATCTACCTGTGCCCTTAAATTTTCAGGTCCTTTAAAAACATAATTTCCAATTGTTACATTTTGAGTATTGGCAGCGTTATCTGATATTTTTTCTTCGGCAAATAATGATATATTAAAAATTAAAATTAAAATTTTAATAAAAAAAAATAGATAAGGCATTTAATTTTCAGATTTCCTGATTTTCTCTATATCAAGCCGTATATTTTCGGATTTTTGATAAATCTCTTCTAAGGACGAACGCAAATTTTCAATGCTTGCAGTTTCCTGCTCAATGGAAGCTGATATGCCTTCTATATTTGAAGCCATTTCATCAATTATACTTTCAACATCCTTAATTATTCCAACTATGCTCTGTATTTTGTTTACTTCATCATTTGTTAAATTATAAATATTGCCCGATACCTGCATTGTTTCTTCAATTGAATCTTTTATTTTCTGGAATGAAATTGCAACATCATTTGCAACACTCACACTTGCATTTATTCTTTTGGTTGCCCCACTTATTTTTTCAACTGTAAGATTAGTTATTTTATTTATTTCTCTTACTTCTTCTGAAATCTTTTTGGACGCACTACCTGTAGATTCTGCAAGTTGTCTTATTTCTTCGGCAACAACAGCAAAACCTCTGCCAGCCTCCCCTGCCCTTGCTGCTTCTATTGAAGCATTTAAAGCGAGAAGGTTAGTCTGCTCTGCTATTTCTTTTATCAAAGAAGCCACTTTACTTATTTCTGTTGCTTTAGTATTCATATTACCTATTACGTTATTTAAATCATTTATAACCCCATGCATTGATTCAATTTCTTTTATAATTGAAACGATAGTGTCTTCATCTGCCTTTGCTGTTTCATTCATTTTTTGTGAATAAACAGCCCCCTTATTTGTTTCTGTTCTTATCTTTTCTGTATCATTTGCCATATTGATTGTCAAATCTTTTGTGCTTTTTATACTATCAGAATACCCTGTAATTTTTTTTGCAAGTTCCTGAGACGCAGTTGATACAGAATCAGCAGCAAGTGAAATTTCAGAAAAAGAAGTTATAACATTTATTAATGCATCTTTAATTAATTTAATTTTTTCTTCTGTATTTTTTTCAATTAATTTTGCTTTTTTTACTTCTGATAAAAATTCATTTAATTTTTCTTTAATGCTAAAAAATTCTCCAAAATTTTCGATAATGGAAGTTTCTATTTGCCATTTTTCAATAAAAGATTTTGTTATATTTATTGCATTATAATTATAATAAAACCCCCATCCGGAAATTATCAATATAATAAAAACAACAACTATAAAAATAATTCCAGATGAACCAGAAATTTGTTTTAAATTTGCCCTGCTTTTATTTATTTCTGCTTTTAACAGTTGAATTGAAGTATCAATTTTTTTTAAAAATCCATTATTTTTATTTATCTTTTCTGTTAAAATTTTAGTTGAAGTTTTATCCGGTTCTATTTCTTTTAAATTTTCAAAAAAAGAAGTTAATAAATTTTTTATATATTCTTTATTTATCTTCTGGATATTTTCTTTTTGTTTATTAAATTTAACGCTTAAATATTTTATTTTTGATGAATTATTCCATTTTAAATTCCTGATTAAGATAAGTTTAGCAGTATAACTTTTTAAATCCGAATATATGATAGACAGGATTGATATATCCGATAAATTTTTTTCAATAATTTCATTGCTTTTTGCAATTTGCTTTTTTGTGTAAGAATTTACTATAGAAAACAAAATCATAACCAGCAATAATGAACCTAATGCAATATAAAATAAAAAATCTTTCTTTAAAATAAATTTATTTATATTCATCTTTCTTCCATATTAATAATATTTAATTCTGTATTATTTACATTATCAACTTTTTTTACTATTCCAGTATTTTTTGCAAACCATATTATTTCATCATAATATGGTTCTGCCTTATAATGAACCCTGTAAGTAGTTAAAGTTCCAATAGGTAAAGATAAAGTTTCCTTTTCTTCAACTTTTGCATTAATAATTTTATCTTTAATTTTCCCTGTTTTAAATTCCATGCCTTTTTTTATTCTTGCAGGAAGTAATTTAAAACCTGCTTTTATTTTTTTCCCATAATCTTTTGATATTGCCATCCTTATTATTCCTTCTTTCTTTCCTGTATAATAATATTCCTGTGTTGAAGAAAACGTTCCTTTGTCAATAACATTTAAAATTTTGCACTCATAATTATTTATATTTTCTATTTTATTTAAAATTTCCCATTCTTCTGGACTTTGATTCTTTTTATTATAAATAAATTTAATTCCACTCTTTAATGGGTAATAAACTGTGCTTTTTTCACCTAAAATAATATTTATTAAAAAAAATATAAAAATCGCAAGTAAAATTACAGTGGCAGAAGTAATTGAAATTAAAATTACTTTTTGTTTCTTTTTCTTTTCTTCCTCCATCTTTTCAGTTTTTTCAAGTATTTTATCTATATCAATATCAACCATAACAAGAAACCTCCAGTTAGATTTATTTAACTTAATTCCAGAATATTTTTTACTTTTTCAAAAACTTCCTTTTCATCTATCTTTTTCATACATTCTATTGTTCCAGAAGGACATATGGTTTTATCACATGGAGCACATTTTATCAAAGGCGAAACAGTTAAATGCATTTTATTTCCTTCTGGTGACCAGGAAATAGGGTTTGTAGGACCATAAATAGTTATTGACTTAGTTGAAACTGCAACAGCAATATGGCTTGCTGCACCATCATTGGTAATTAAAAGTGTTAAATTTTTAATCAAAGCGCCAAACTGTTTTAAATTTGTCTCTGGCGCTAAAAAAACCCTGTCCTTATCTGATTCTATACCGTTTATTATCTTTTCTGCCATTTGTTTTTCACCCGGTCCCCATAAGATGATGATTTTTGAATTTTTTATCTCTTTAAGTATAATATCAGCCAGTTTTGAAAATTTCTCTTCAAACCACCTTTTAGTAACCCATGACCCCGAACCACTTAATCCAATAATAGCATCATTTTCTCTTATACCTGCGTTTTTTAAAAAATTTTTAATGAATTCATCATCACTCTCATTAAAATAAAATTCAGTTCTATCCGAATCTGGCTCTACACCTATTGCTCTCAAAAGATCAAGGTGGTAATTGGCATTATACTTTGGGATAATATCAGGTCTTACCCTTATATTATAAAAATATTTTCTAAAACGAAAGGTAAAACCGACTCTATACTTTGCTCCTGTCAAAAAGCTTATAAGGGCTGTCCTTAAATTGCCCCATAGGTCAAAAACAATATCATATCTTTCTTTAATAAGTTTTAGATAAAATCTAATATCTTCTATTATTTTGACAGAAGGCATTGACTTTTTCAACTTATTTTTTATTGCTTTTATATTTTCCGGTTCTTTTTTTAATTTATGTCTTTTTAGTATAATAATATTGGAGATATGGGGATTGCCTTCTAAAACAGGCTTGACAAATTCTTCTACAACATAATCAATCTGTGCCTGCGGGAATTCTTTTCTTAATGTTCTTATAAATGGAGTTGTCAGGATCACATCTCCTATTGCTCGGGGTCTTAAAATAAGAATTTTTTTTATTTTTCTTTTATCAATTTGCATGGTCATTTATTATCAACCTTTTTGCAGCTTCACCAGTTCCTATTAAAAACCAGAAAATCAATACAACCTGCGAAGAAAAAAAATTATATTCAAAAAAACCATTAATAAAAAAAGAAACACTAATTGAAAAAGCAGAAAGTAAAATATATTTTAAATAGGTTTCTTTTGCTTTTATAAAATTTTTATAAAAATAAATAAAAATCGCAATAAAAATCCATAAAAAAGCAGCGAGTCCAGGCAAACCATCAATTACTGCAATCTGTAAAATATTATTATGCATGTGCCCCTGATTTTTTTCTTTTGCATTTTTATTAATATAACGCGGATATATTTTTTCAAGGTTGGCTGTCCCTATGCCGGTTAAAGGATAATCTTTGATTATATTAAGCCCGCTTTTCCACATATAAATTCTTTCCGCACCCGAATCATTTGAAAAAAAGGAAACGGTTCTTACAATTCGCTGGGCAAACGAAGTATTAAAAAATAAAATAAATAACAAAAATAAAACTGCAATGCCACTTAAAAACCATTTTTTATTTAAAATAAATAAAATTAAAAGTATACCAGAAATAGCGGAAATCCAGGAACTACGTGTATAGGTAAACAAAAGCCCCAAAAAAACTATAATAAAAGTTATAGTATAAAAAAAAGTTTTAACTTTTTGTTTTTCTTTTATAGAATATATCAATAATATAAAAATTATGATCAAAGCCATCATAAGCATTCCACCTAAATGCATATGATTACCAGAAAAAGAAGTTGCTCTAAAATCAGAAATCCCTTTTATATATTTAAAATAAATACTATTTATAATAGCATATAATCCTACAAAACCTGCTCCTGAAGTAAAAGCATTTAAAACTGCTTTTATTTTTTCTGTATTATCAAGGCAATATATACTTAAAAAAAACATCAATATTAAATAAACTTTCCTCATATCTTTTAAACTATTAAAATGGTCTATACTAAAAAGTGCCGATATAAAATGAAAAATAATAAAAATAATTACAGGCAAAGCGACAGGCGTTGAAAAAATTTTTTTTATATCTATTTTTTTCTTTATTATCTCACAAATACATAATATAAGCGTTAAAATAAAAAAAAATTCCGATATTGTTATTGATACAACTGCAAATAAGGCATATAATAAAAATAGATATAATATTAAATTTTCTTTTATTTTCATAAATAATCCTTTTGTTTGTTTAATAAAAAATTTTTTTATAATAAAAATTGAATTTTAACTTTTTCTTTCTTTTGTTGAATTTCTTATTATAAGTTGTGTCGGAAAAATTATATTTTCTATTCCTTCTTTTTTCTTTGCAATTATGTTTAATAATATTTCAACTGCTTTTTTCCCCATCAAATCTTTTGGTATATCAACTGTTGTTATTGATGGAATGAAATGCTGAGTTAAATCAATGTTATCAAATCCTGCAACACTTATATCATCAGGAACCCTAATGCCCATATTATTTAACATATTTAAAGCAAGTATTGCATTTACATCATTGCATAAAAATAAAGCATCTGGTTTTTCATCATATTCAAATACTTTTTTCATCCAGCTATAATCCTGCTCATCCCCTTGCTCAGAACTGTATATAATGAATCTTTCATCAATTGGAATCCCTTTTCCTTCAAGTGCTTTCCTGTAACCTTTTTCTCTTTCTACAAAACTATATCTTTCTTTTGAAACAGCAAGGTATGCAATTTTTTTATGTCCTGTATTGATAAGATAACTCACGATCTGATAAGCACCGTCAATATTATCAGCAATTACATATTTTATTGGTGTGCCTTCAAAATAATTATCTATCATAACCACAGGAATGCCTTTTTGATTTAGCATATCTATAAACTCTTTATTCATATGTCCCATAAGTATAACACCATCTACATTTTTTTCTTTTATCATTCTTGGAATTTCCATACTTTTTAATTGTTCTTTGTTTAAAATATTGGTTAAAAGATTAAATTCCGTTCCTATCAATTGTTCTTCTATACCTTCTATTATTTTTGAATAAAAAGGGTTCGTGAGAATCGGAGTTTTAAAATATCTTACTGTAATAACACCAATATTATTTGTCTTACGCGAGGCTAATGCTCTTGCAAAATGTGATGGTTCATAGTTTAATTCTTTTGCAATTTCCCGAACGCGCTGTTTGGTTGCCTCACTCACATCACGTCTATCATTTAATGCCTTTGATGCTGTTGATATTGAAACTTTTGCCCTTTTAGCCACATCATAAATAGTTACTTTCATTTGTATATTTCCTTTCATTTAGTCAGACTTTTAATAGCAGCGAGTTTTTCCTTTGCCCTTTGCATATTTTTCTTTGCTTCAATATGACCGGGATCAATTGATAAAACTTTTTGCCAGATTGCGATTGCTTGCTCTATATCGCCATTTACATACTTATCAACACCTTCATAATAAAGCGTCCTGATCTGTTTTGCATCTTTAGCCTGTTTTGATTCTTCACCTGTTAATTCCTGGATAAACTTATCTGCGTCTTTATTATTAGGGTCAAGTTCTAAAACTTTTTTAAAATAATTTAAAGCTTTAATCCTATTGCTTTTCATATTTTGTTTGCCATATTCTAAATATTTTTCTTTATCTTCTTCAATTTTGGAATTTATTTTTGTTATTCCGTTTAATGCTTTTTCGTTATTTTCATCATATTTTAACACTTCATTATATTTTTCAAGTGCCTTTTTATAATTCTTTTTTTCTCCTATTAAATATTTTTCAGCATCGTTTAAAAGCGTAGCAACTTTTATTTTTAATTTTGTTCTTATTTTCGTTATTTTTTCATTAACAGCAGCCAGTTTTGTTTTAGGAATTACTTTTTTAAGTTCAATATATTCATTTAACGCTTCAGTATATTTCCCTTCACCTAACAGGTCTTTAGCCTTTTTTTCTCGTGCATTTATAATATCGCTTAAATTTTTTTCTATCTTTTTTAATCCTTCTTTTGCTTCGCTGTTTTCAGGGTCTATCTCAATTACACCATTCCATTCTGTAAATGCCTCAGAATATTTACCTGCTTTAAAATATTTATCTGCCTTTTCAAGACGGAAAGGTATTTCCTTTTTTATTGCTTCAAGCGCTTTATTTTTATATTTTTCTGCTTCACCATCACCAGGTTTTGCTTTTAAAGCGAGTTCAAATTCATTTTTGGCTTTATAATATTCTTCTTCTGTTAAATATGTTGTTCCTTTACTTAAATGATATTCAAAAGCAGTTGTTTTTACCTGTGCCAAAAAAGAATAAGTAGCAGGATCATCTGGATTTAATTTTTTTGCCTTTTCAAGTTCTTCTATTGCATCTTCATACATATTTCTATAATAATAAGCCATACCGAGATTATAATGCGCATCTGCAAAATCAGGATTTATCGTTATTGCTTTTTTATATGCCTCTATCATTTTTTCATATTGTTTTTCTTTAAAATAATTAAGTCCTAAAAGGTAATATGCATTAAAATCATCGGGTTTTATCCTTACCACCTTTTTAAAAACTCTTATCGTTTCTTTTGAATTTTCTCTTTTATGATAAATAAGCCCTAATTGTTCCAGGGCTTCTATATGGTCTGATTTTTCTTTAATAACATTTTCAAAATGCTTCTGTGCTTCTCCATAAATGCCTTTCTTATAATAAATCAAACCAATCCTGAAATTAACATCAGTTGTATCTTTAATACCTTTTTTTAAACTTTCTAAAAACATTGATAATGCTTTTTCTAAATCGTTTTTTCTTAAAAAAGCAAGTCCAGCATAATAATAATTGTCCGGGTCAGAAGGATTTAATTCCATTGTTTTATTAAAATATTTTATAGATTCATCATCATTTTCTTTATAATTAAAATAAATTATACCTATAAGTTGAGTTGCAGTTGCATCAACTTTTTTATGAGATTCTATATCTGCCCTGTTAAGTTCAAGCATTTCTTTAAATGTTTTTATTGAATCATCAAACATCTGTTCTTTATAATATGCAAGTCCCAGATTAAATCTTTTAATGACATTATCTTTTTCAAGTTCAACTGCTTTTTTATATTCTTCAATAGAAGCAAGGGACAAAAAATTAAAAAGAATAAAAAACAAGAACAAAAAACTTAATAATTTTTTCATTTAATCCTCCTTTATTTAAATATACTTATTTCTCTTTTTCCAAGCTGTAATATATGGTATTTTTTTTCTTTTCTTTTTTTTACCAGTATTTTATCGCTATCTCTTGACCACGCCATAAATTCAATATCTGAACTGTTTAAATTTTTATGGAGTAATGAAACATTTGACCCATTGCTATTTATAATCCAATATTTTCCAACATAACTAAAAATGATTTTAGTTGAATCAGGAGAAATGCATAAAATACTTCCAATATTTTTCCCTTTAAATATCATATTACTTTTATTTTTTCCTAAATCATATATTTTTATTTTTCTCTCTTCATTATCCCAATCCATTGCAGTAAATAATATCAACCTGTTATCCCATGACCATTGTGGAGCATAACCATTTTTACTGCTATGGATTTTTGTGGTTTTATTATTGATCAAATTTTTTAAAAATAAATAATATCCTTCTTTTATTTTTTTTCTTTCAACAAACATTTTTTTATTATTTGATATTCTTGCTTTTAATTCATAATTTATAACAGGGAAAATTTCCTTATCGTAATAATCAACAATGGTGTCATTAACTATAACAATATCTTTTTCTTTAAGTTTTAAAATACTTAACGCTTTATCATCTGTTTTTAAAAATAGCAATGTCTTTTTTATTTCATAATAATTTTCATCTTCTCCAAATTCTTTTTTATAAATATTTAATAATTTTAATGCTTTTTCTTCGTCTCTTAAAATCTGAATATAAATATGAATAAGCATAATATAAGCGTTTTTTATTTTAGGATAGTTTTTATATTTATTTAATAAAAGCAAAAGGATCTTTTCTGCTTCATCATACCTTTCAGTTTTATAAAGTGAAAAACCTAAACGATAAATAACATCCGACCTGTATTTTTTAAAATTTTGATATTCATTTAAAAGTTTATAATATAATTCTATGGCAAGGGAATATTCCTTTTTTACCATAAAATTATTTGCTTTATTAAAAATACTCTCAGGCGCTTCACCTGGGGCTTGCTTTTTACAATTGATAAAAATTATAAAAATTAATAAAACTGATAAAAAGATTCTTACTTTCATTTCTATTCTTCTCCTAATAATATTATTTCAACCCTTCTGTTCTGCTGTTCTGCTTCTTCTTCACTACCTTTAACAGCAGGAACATTATTACCATAACCTGCCGTAGATAAAATATTAGGATTTATATAATAATTTTCAACCAGTGCCCTTAAAACCATTTTTGCCCTCTCTTCAGAAATTGTCTGATTATAAATTGCAGTCCCTTCATTAGAAGAGTGTCCTTGGATAAACACATTAACTTTTCTATATTTTTTTATTTCTTCTGCTATTTCACTTATCCAATCCTGCATCTCAGACATAATTTCATACGATCTTTTATCAAAATAAATTTTCTTCAAAACTTTCACTACTTTATTTTTAGAAGCTATAGCAAATGGACTTCTTACTATTTTTCTTTCTTTAACTTCTTTCTTTTTACTATCTATCCCGGTAAGTACTAATAAATAATCGCACTTATCTGTTTCTTTTACATAATTGCCATTTATATCCTTACCATCCCATATAAGATATGATGGAAAAACACTTCTACCTGAAAAAGTTTTAACAATATTGCCATTTTTATCATATATATTAAATTCCCACCCCTTTATTTTTTTCATATATTTATTTTCCATTATAAAAGGAACATTCTGACGTTCTTTAAAATCGGGCGAAATGATAGATGCCATCGGTATAACGAGCATCTCTTTTCCTTTTTCAGGTATAAAACGCTCCTGCGCACTCTCTACATCAAATTTTAAAAATTCAAATTTTTTGGTTATCTGAATTTTACCCATTGATTTAGTAATTTTTCCTCCTACATCTTTTACTTTAAAATCATAGATATAACCTATGTCTGCTTTTGATATCTGCCCACGATTATCAGTTCCATCCCATTTTAAAGTTTTAGGTATTTCACCAAAACCACTATATGTTTTAATTATTTTACCATCTGATGTTTTAATATTTAATTTCCATTCTTTTATTTTTTCTTCTGGTAAAGTTGGTTTAAATGATACTGCTTTTATCTCCCCCGCTTCTGCTTTTACTTCAGGAACTTCAATTGCTTTTGGAATGTAAACTGCCTGTTTTTCTGCGAGTTGTTCTTCATAATGGGATTCTCCAAATTTAATTTTCAAGGAAGCTCTATGAGCAATACCAATATCTCCCATAGGTGAATATGCATAATCAATTGATACTGTATCACCAAAATTCAAGCCAACCCCACCTGAAAGGATAAGAAAATTTTGTAGATTATCAAATATATGTTCCATATCAAGTGCATTGTTATATTTTACTCCCAATCTGAATGCTAACATTTTTAAAAAATAATATTCAAAGCCCGCCCCAATAAAAACATTATCTGTGTTTATTATTTTTCTAATGTCTAACGCTATATTGGCAAAGTCAAAATTCCGCTGAAAAAATTTAAATCCTATTCCCAATCCTATTTCCATCGGCAAAAGGTCTTTACCACCAAATAAAAAACCTAAATTCTTAAAAGACATCCCTGTAAATAAAGTTCTCTCTATCAGTGGTAAAACAAATCCTGCGTCAAAAGAAAGCCCAAAACTTTTTTCATCAATAAAACTTTCATAAATTCCTTTTAAGGAAATGCCTAAAGAAAAACTTTCTCCAAAACTTTTTCCAAAACCAAAATTTAAAAATGCATTTTGGACATTTATTGATTCAGAAAGGAAACCTGTTGAATCAAAATCTCCAAAGTTAATATAAAAAAAATTCAAACCAAATCCAGTTCCTATTTCAGGTGTATATGCAAAAGCAAAATATTCCATATAAATATTATTAAACCAGAGTATTTCATTAAATGTTATCTCGGACTTATCAAGTAATGCAAGACGACCTGGATTTAACGACAAACAATTAGTTCCATCTACAATTGCAATTCCAGCCCCACCAATTCCTGCTGTTTCTGCTTCTGGCTCTATTTTTATAAATTCTGCTGTATTTGTTCCGAAATTTTGCGAAAACAAAAAAGAATTAAAGTATAACAAAATTATTACAATTATTATTTCTCTAATTGAAATTAACCCTTTTCGCAAAAACGCTTTTTTTGTTTTCATATTTAAATAATAGCATATTTTAATTATTTGTCAAATTTTTTTTATTTAGTTTTCGTAATATTTTTAGATAAATTTTCTAAGCGAAACCGAAACACATAGTATATATTATTCATATATTACTTTAAAATCATTTTGTCAGGTTCCTTAAACTAGCAATAGAAATAAAAAAATTATTTAAAAACTGTCCCATATTATAAAACAATAATAATAATTAAAATATTTAGTAACAGTATAGCCGTTGGTAAAATAAAATTTGTTAAGATATAAATTTTTCGCTCTTTCATTGCAAAATCAGGGTAATAGCTTAGCCACTGGTAGAACAAAATTAATCATTAAATTTTTTCCGTTGTCATTTTAAAGCAAAGCGAATGATAACCTATATTTTTTATACATTCACTATCGCCTGACAAAGCAATCTTGCTTTTTACTACCGATCGCCTTTTAATATTGTCTTCTTTCGTTTTTCAACTGCAAGATTGCTTCATTCGGCTCATATTATCCTTATTTCCCATTTTACATTCCTCTTTCGGCTTCCTAAAAATGACAATGCCATATATTTACTTAATGGTAGCCACACTCTTCCAAGTTCACTTCTGGCGGCTGAACCATTACTGGCAAGGCGCACCCTTTTATGTTAATTAATTTTTCCACACAATTCTTGAACTGTATCATCAAAAATTATACCAGTTCCTTTAATTCATCTACTGTAATGCCTGCTTTCTTGATTATGTTATTTAACGTCCCTTTTTTTAACTCCTTATGCATAGGCACAACAACAGAGATATTACGTTCAATGTTATGCAAGAATACATGACTTCCTCTCTGATGGTCAACAATAAAGCCGATTCTCCTCAGTGCTTTTATTACCTACTCCTCTAAAAAAGTCTTGCTCACAGCACTATCTCAACTTCTTTCAGAATGGCTTTCAGCACTGATTTAATTTGATTAATTTTTTTAAGTCCTTCCAGATATGTGAGAATAGCCTCTTTAGCGTTTTTAATCGCTTCTTCTTCGGTTACCCCTTGCGTAAAACATCCGTCAAGCGGCCGGAACACTCACATTAAAACCACCTTCCTCAGCCGATTCAAGAATGATATTAAATTTCATAATATAACCTCCTTAATGAATATTTCAATACTGATAATAGTTTAGCCTCAAATAGAACAGATTTTTAAAATTTATTTATTAAATAATTATAGCCAAAAATTAGAATTTACGCAATATTTTCCCACTGGTTAATGTATAATATTGTGTGGACTTTTCAAAAAGGGTTCCTCCCTATAAAATATATGCAATAATTTTACCACTAGCATAATAAAATTTGCCAATAAATAAATTTTTTGTTGTCATTTTAAAGTCAGGCAAACAAGCCCTTTTGTCTTTTATTTCACAGTTAACTCCCACCTTAAAAATAATCTTTGCTCTTATTACCGATTGTTTTTTAGCTTAGTTTTCTTGCCGCTATACAATTACAAGATTGCTTCATTTTGCTCGTCCGCCCTTTATTTTTCTTTCTACGCTTCTCTTTCGGATTCCTAAGAAGGCCGTCTTCAAGAGTTTTTTACTAATATCTGAACTTTTGTAAATTACCTCTGGTGACTAAATTTTTACATAAAATATTAATGGGAGAGTCCCTCATCTCTTTAAACCATATAAAATGGCTTTTTGCCGACTCTCCCATAACCCGTGATTTCCGGGTCCTTATTATAATTATAGCATATTATTTTAAAAAATCAAATCTAAGTAAAATTTTTATTTTATATTTTATGATTTCCATTTTTCATTTTACAATTTATTTTGTTTCCCAATTTTCAAATTTCTTTCATCTATGTTTCTATAATTTTATCTTTCAATATCTAATCATACAACTATTTCTGTGTTTTCTTTTGCCCAAAAAAATTCTTTAATATCTTTAATATTGCTTGTTATAACTACATCTGGCAAGGAATTTAAAAATTTTTTCCCATAATTTTTTATTTTTATTCTCTTATCTAATATCATCACAGCTCCATAATCCTTTTTAGATCTTATCAATCTTCCAAAACCCTGTTTTAACATAAACACTGCCCTTGGCAATGCATAGTCATAAAAATGATCTCCCCCTTCTCTCCTTATATTTTCATATAATGCTTTCTGCACAGGATGGTCTGGCATTTCAAATGGCAGACGGGTTATTACAACACATTTTAATGCCTCGCCTTTTATATCTATCCCCTGCCAGAATGAATATGTTGCAAAAAGAGCCGAAGGTTCCTTTTTAAAATTTTCAATTAAATCATTAGAATTCATTTCTCCCTGTATTAAAATTGGTATCTTTCCTGTATTACTCTTAATTTTTCTATAAATATTATTCATTAAATTGATATTTGTAAAAAGAAACATAACACCACCTTTTGTTATATCTATGATTTCATAAATTTTTTCTAATAATTTCTTTTCAAAAATATCTTCAGTTGGAAAAGGTAAATTTTCTTCAAGGTAAAGAATGCTTTGTTTTTTATGATTAAAAGGAGATTGTAAAATTTTTTCAAGAACCCCATTTAAGCCAAATTGTTTTTTTATATATTCAAAATTTTTATCAACAGAAAGTGTTGCAGAAGTAAAAATAATTGATTTATGAAAATTTTCGACATTTTCTTTATAAATATCTTTGATTTTATATGGTGTTATAAAAAAATTAAATTTTTTTTCCTTTGCTTCTATCCAGTAAAAACTATCCTTTGCATTCTTATTAAAAAAACAATTCAATATTTCAGAATAATCTTCTATCTTTGAAAGCAAAAAATCTATAAAATTTTTTTGATTTTTACTTATTTCTTTTTTCTTTTTTAAGACATCCAGTTCATGTATAACGTCTCTTAAAAAATTCTTTATGTTTATTTCTCTATCCAGTTTGAAATTACATAACAAATATTCTTTTTTATCACTAAAAAATTTGGAATATATTTCATCTAAAAAATATTTTATTTCATATTTTAAATTTATTATAGAATTGCGTATGTGAGTCATATCTTTTTTAGAAAGATAATCTTTTATAAAATTTTCAAGCAAAGATAAAAATTTAAAAAAAGCAATGGTTGAAAATTGTTTACTGAAAGTATCTCTTATGACATCTTCTACTCTGTGAGCTTCGTCAAAAACAACTATATCTGCTTCTGGTAATAATGCCCTTGCCACCAAAATATCGCTAAAATATAAATAATGATTCGCAATTATTATATGGCTTTTGCTTAATTTTTTTCTCATATTAAAGTAATAACATTTTTTTAAATATTCGCATTTTGTATCCATGCATAGTTCCCTATCCATGTTTATTTCATTCCATATTTCATCAGGCAAATGAAATTTTAAATTTTCTCTTACCCCATCACCTATTTTAATAAATTCTAAAATATCTTTCATTCCTGACGCTGTAAATAAACCTTCTTTATTTGAAAATGTATTCATCCTTTTCTTACAGATATAATTAGCAGTTCCAAAGACAACATTATATTTTATTTCTGGAAATACCTTTTTTACCGCAAGCATATCTTTTTTGTAAATCTGCTGCTGTAAAGCTTTTGAATAAGTAGAAATTATAACTTTTTTGTTTTCTTTTATTGCGTATTCAGCAAGCGGAATAATATAACTCATAGTTTTTCCAATACCTGTTCCTGCTTCTATTAAAAGAGTTTTTTTATTTTTTATTGTATCCCTTACCGCATCTGCCATTAATATCTGTTCTTCTCTGTGTTCATAATCTGAAATATACTTTGAAAGTATATTTGTAAAGATATTTTTCATTAAATTCTATCCTTTTAAATTATCTTTATTGTAAATTGTAATAGTTTAGCCACTGGTAAAACAAAATTAGTCCAGATATAAATTTTTCGCTTTGTCATTTTAAAGTCAGGTGAATGGGTCCATTTATCTACTATTACACCTTAAATTTTGCATGACAAAGTAATCTTGATTTTATTTACGGTTGCCTTTTCGCCTTGTCTTCTTTCATTTTTAAACTGCAAGATTGCTTTATTAATCCTTCCGTTACCCGTTACCCTTATTTCCCATTCCACCATTCTTTTTCGGCTTTCTTCCATCAACGCCTTCAAGAGTTTTTTTCTAATATATGCACTTTTATAAATTACCTCTGGTATCCGAACTATTACTCTCAATATTTTTTCTAATACTTATAGCATTAACTATTTAATCCTTAAATCGCTAAATACCTATCAATATTCTAAATATTCAATCCCTGATCCTTATTCATAAATCTGAAACTCTTTACCAATCCTTTTCCTGTTGATTGCCTCTTCTTCTCGTTATATTCTCATCAAAGGGATCCATCATTCTTTTATTCATATACTCAAATATTTCTTCAGGAGACATGTTAAAAAAGTCAGAAAAATCAGGTTCTCCGCTTCTCTGGTTTCTTTTTTGCTGTTGATTAAAATATTGCCTTAATTTTTTTTCCTGTTTTTGCATCATATTAAGCATTGCCTGAACCTCATCATCCGACATATCTGGTTTAACTGATTGTTTTTTTTCTTGTTGAATTTTTTTATCATTCTTGCTGTTGTTTGCTAATTGCTGATTTTTCCCGTCTTGTTTATTATTTGCTGATTGTTCATTTTTTTGTTGTTCTTTATTATTAGAAGATTGCTGGTTTTCTTTTTTATTATCCTGTTGTTTTGCCTCTTTATTTTGATTTTTTAATTTTTCTTCTACAACTTTTATATTATGTTTTATATCTTCATCATCGGGTTTTAATTCAAGAGCTTTTTTATACATTTCTAATGTTTTTTGATATTCTCCTTTTCTGAAATACGAATTGCCAGCATTATAATAACCCTCATAATAATCAGGATTTTTCTTTAAAAATTCGTTATATTCTAATATAGCATCATCATATTTTTTTTCAAAATAGAATTTATTTCCTTCTTTAAAATTATTTTTCGCAAAAATTAAACATGGCAAAAGTATAATGAAAAAAATTTTTAAAACAACTTTCATTTTGTTTCCCTCTAAAAATAAAAATTTAGTTATATTTTAACAACAGTATTTTTAATTTTCAATATTTTTTTAATTATGTGTTAATAGATATTTTTATAAGCATCCTCTTTCGCAAAAAATATTTCCAGTAAATTATAATTTTGAGTAAATATCTATTTATTTCTGCTATTATTTTTTTAAACACAGCAATTGGCAAGATTTTAAAAATTTTTCGTTTGAACTCCTCGTAATAACCAACGTTTATCTTTAAAACTCAAACTTCAAGCCAATTTTTGATAAACTTGCCGTCTCCCATCATTGTCCTATCACAAAAATCTTATCCTTCTTTATCTTTTTCCCTTCATCCCATGTAATAATATAATAGTATATTCCCGGAGAAACTTTATCCCCAAAGGCATTGGTTCCATCCCAGAATACATAAGCACTCAATGCGGTATATACTTTTATCAGCTCTCCTGAAATAGTATATATCATAATTTTTGCATTTCTTGGTATATTCGCGAATTTTAAAACATTTCCCTTCGCAGTTTCAGGATTAAATGGATTAGGATATACAACTATCTCACCGACAGATATGACAACAGGATTACTAACTGCATAAGCAATTGGATTTAAAATATCACTATAACTTGATAATACAGGTGATACATAAATTAAATGACCTGTCGATAACCCCTCAGAAGTTTTTAAATTAAAATAAAATGTTCTTGTCTCTCCTGCTGATACAGATGATATGTTTTTATAAAAAACATTTTCATTTAATGACCAGCCAGTATTTTCAAAATAATTTACATCAAACAAAGCATCAGAAGGAATCGAATCCCATAATATCACATCAAATGCATCACTCCCTGTGTTTTTTATTGTTATTTTAAACTTTGCATAACCGCCAGAGGTTGTCGTTGTATCAATTGCTTCTAATATAAGTGCGATATTCGCTGGTTGTGGTGTGCTTGTTGATGTTGGTGTCCCTGTATTTGTAAAAGTAAATGTTGCAGTTTGTGTTCTGGTATCTGTTGCTGTGTTTGTTTCTGTTGGAGAATTAGTATTTGTCGGCGTATTTGTTATTGTATTTGTATATGTAAAAGTAAATGTATTCGTGGATGTGGGTGTAAAAGTGCTTGTGGATGTAAATGTTTCTGTTGCAACAGAACCTACTGCAACAGTTGCAATATTTGAGCAAACCTCCGGTGCTGGTTCAGTTGAATCTATACATGCTGTATTATTTACGTAAGTTCCGCCTGCACATGCTTCTGTCCTTACTGTAAAAGTTATTTGTCCATATTGATATCCTAAGTTCCCGAGATTAAAGTAAACAACATCTGGACTTGCGCCTGTATGATCACATGATGTTCCGCCAATACAGGAAAGATAAGTTGTGCAATCAGGAACTGTATCCCAGATTACAACATTTGTTGCAGGTGCTGGTACAAAAATTTTCAAATTATCAAATCTATCTTCTCCTTCATTATCCTGATATCCTGGTCTACCAGATAGAGGTAGAGAAGATTCTGTATAATTTATCTGCCAGTTAACTGGCTCAGATTCGCCTTTGGGCCATGCTTTTATTCTGATATTTGAACCCTGCACAGCCACTTTCATCGTATACCATCTGTCATTCTGAATTGAAAAACCACTTGGAGTCGCACATTGTAATTGAGACCATGTGGTTGAAAGAACCCTATCAAAACAAACCTGATTTGCATCTGATTGTATTCTCGCATGATACATATTTCCCTGATCAATAAAATTAAAAATAAAAACAGCATCACCCGAAGTATTACTTGATGGTACATATATATCTGTTATATACATAGCATCATGTAAAGATGGTGTATTTTTAATAAGTTTACCCCACTGACCGCCGGGACCTGTCGCCTGTAAATACCCGCCAATTATCTGCCATGTTGCGCCTGTAACTTCTTCTGTCCACCCTGGAATTGGTTCTGTTGCAGGAGTTGAAAAGTCAACATATTCTGAAAGTGCAAATCCGCTATTTGTATAAGTTAAGACATAAGTTATCGTATCTCCAACCTGTACAGCATTTGAAACCGCACCTTTATTTATTTCAAGTGATGCACCAATTGTTACAGTAGCATCATTTGATGTAGCACTCGTCTCATTACTCGTGCCCTGTGCTGTATTATGTATTACTGTTCCCTGAGAAACTGATCCACTTATCTGCCCGAGCCATGACACACTTCCCCTTACTGGAATTGAAATATTACCTAAATTCCATGTTATTGGATTGCCACAGGTTCCACCATCGTAAACTTCCACACATGTTACATTTGCTGGAATATCATCTGTTATTACTACATTATTTGTATTTGCTATATAATAATAAATTGTATAAAGCACATAACCACCTGGCTGTGCAGCAGAACCTTCGGCTACTTTACTTAATTGGATGGTAGGTGGTGGTAGCGGTATTGTAAACTGAAAATAATTTTGTGCACTGACATCAACGCTTGGATTCATATAAACATTGTAATCTTTCATTCCAACAATAATATAATACGTATAACCAGGAATCAAAGTAGATGGCAAAGTGAAAGTGTATGTCCCACTTTCTATGGAAGAATGAGTGCCTGCCGGTGAAATATTATTGCCTAAACTGCATCCGCCAGTAACCTGTGCTGATTCAGGATTTGGTGGCGTTATGCAGCCATTCCCTATCATAACCCACTGCCCTGATGTATTTGCTGGTCTTAAAGTATTTGTATCGGATACAACTACAAGTGCATGCGGATTATTATATTCAGAATCAACATAATAGTCCCATCTTACCTCAACTGTCTGTCCTGGGGATGGATTAGATGGAATTATCTGAACATTTGAAACAGAAGTTATATTTGCAGAAAAAATATGAGTTGAGAATATATTTATTATTAAAGCCAAAATGAAATTTTTTTTCATTTAAAAATTCTCCGAAAACGTTTTTGTTATTATTATATTAGACAAAATAATTTCAAAAAAGTTTCTAAATATATTATACCCGAAAAAATTTTTTTGTCCAGAGTTTTTATTAATTATTCAACTTTTTCGTTTCTTCTCCCCCAATTTGAGCAGTTGATGCAATTTTAGTTCCGAGTTCAAATGATATTTGTGAAGTTTCTTCATATTTATTTATTGCATTTTTCAAATGTCCACCGAGGGTTTTATATGATTCCTGAAAATTTTTATAATCATTTAAAATTGAGGAAATATACGATAAAATCTGCTCTGTTTTTTTCTCTAAACTGAATCCCTTTAATCCATACGCAATTGCTATTAAATATGCATACATAGTATTGGGCGAAACCGGAATAACTTTTTTTTCTATCGCATAATGCAAAATTTCATTTCCTTTTTCTTTATCATTTTCTTTAAAAGATTCGTTAATTATTACTTCATAATATACATTTTCAGCAGGAATATACATTAATGCAAAATCATAGGTTCCTTCATCTGGTTTTATATAGTTTTTTGCAATACTATCTATTTTACTTTTTACATTTCTTATAAATGCTGTTTTTGCTATTCCTTTTGTTTTATTATCCTTTGCATCTACAATTTTTTGAAAATCTTCCAGCGGGAATTTAGAATCCACAGGCACTAATTTTCCGCTTAATCTTATAACAGCATCAACCAGAGAATTATCCCTGAATTTATATTGCGTCTGAAAATTTTCTTTAGAGAATATCTGTCCGAGTAAATTTTCAAGAAGCATCTCTCCTATATTTCCTCTTATTTTTGGCGCTTTAAAAATATCCTGTAAAGAAGAAATGTCTTTCCCTATTTCCCGCATCTGCCTTGATGTCTCCTGTAATTCACCTAATTTTTTTTCTATATCCTGAACGACTTTTAACTGATTAATAATATTTCCTGAAGTATTCGTTAAATTTTCATTAACAGTTTTCATTATTCCCTGTAACTGGCTATTTATCATATTCTGTGTTTGAATAAAAAGTTCCTGCTGCCTTCTTAAACTCTCTGCCTGTGCTTCAAGTTGCTTTGTTTTTAATTCCAGAATTTCTTTTTTCAATTCATTTATTTCATTAATTTCTCCTGTTTTTGGTCTTAAAAATATAAAAATTAAAAAAATAAATATTGCAACTAAAAAAATAATATTTACTATTTCCATTTTTACCTCCTTGAAATTTACTTATATAAGTATAACAAAATAAATAAATTTTACAAATATTTTTATATTTTTACTGGGAATAAGGATAGACATGGTAAACAGTTAAAGAGAGATTTGCAATAGTTTAGCCACCAATAAAATAAAATCAGTCTATAAATAAATTTTTGTTCTGTCATTTTAAAGTCAGGCGAACGATAACTTATGCATTTTATTCCACAGTTAACTCCCGCCCGACAAAGCAATCTTGATTTTATCACATGATGCTTTCTCACCTTGTCTGCTTCCGTTTTTCAACTGCCAGATTGCTTCGTCAGCCTCGTCCGCTTTTTATTTTTCTTTCTACACTTTTCTTTCGGCTTCCTCGCAATGACATCGCCAAGTGTTTCCTTACTAGTAGCCAAACTTTTACAAATTCACTTCTAGTGGCTTAACTATTACGTTAAATTTAACCCCCTCCTTCGCATTTACCATCCGCGGATTTATGCTCGTTCCTTTAAGCAAAGATAGTTAAAAAATATCTGGTAGTAAATGTGCATAATAATGTGGTGCAAATATAATTTTTTTACCTTTATACGTTGTCTTACCATAATAATCGCTATTTAAAACCACTGCAGTTTTACATTCTGGATAAACATCAATGAACCGCTTTATCCCATGTGGAACTTCGTCATTATAAATATTAGATTTTACTTCAATTGCCACGGGCATTCTATCCTGAACGAGCACAAAATCCACTTCGTCCTTCTGCCTTGTTCGCCAATAGTAAATATCCTGTCCTATTTTTATATTTTTTTGTATTTCATTAAAAACAAATGATTCAAATAACGCACCTTTATCTTCCCGCGATTTAACACTTCTAAAATCATTTATAATCGCATTTCTTATTCCAGAATCAAAAAAATACGTTTTAACAGTTTGTTTTAATTCTCTTCCCCTATTTGTGGAAAAAGGTTTCAAACTGTAAAGTAAAAACATTTGATTTAAAATTGCCAGATCTTTACGTACCTGTCTTAATGAATAATTAAGGTTTCCCGATACCGCATTTTCACTTAATAATCCTCCTTCGTTTGCAGCCAAAAGGGCAATTAATCTATTAAAAGAAAGCACGTCTTCTTCTCTTAATAAGGATTTAACGTCTTTTTGTATATATGTTGAGACAAAGTCTATCAACAATCTTTTTTTGTCTGAAGAGTTTTTTTCATGCACAAGCCCTGGCATACCACCATAAATTAAAAATTCATTAAAATATTTTTTAATTTTTTTATGAAATATATTATTGGTTTTTTCTTTGATGCTGCGAGGAAGTAGTTGATTTTTTGTTTTTGAAGGAAGCCATTCATCAAAAGACAAAGGATAAACTTTGTGAATAATCCGCCTTCCTGCCAGACTCTCTTTCATGTGCTTATGCATTTCCAATGCGGATGAACCGGATGCTATTATTTTAATCCCTTGATAACCGTCATATACAGTTTTAAATAATTTCGTTGCATTAGGAAGGTAATGAAATTCATCTATCAAAATAATGTTTTTTTCAGCGCATAGTTCTTTTAATAGGACCCCAAAATTTTGCGCAAAATAAGCGGCATCAGCAGGCATTTCAAGGTTAAAATATTTATATTTTAATTTATTTTTAACGCAATGCCCGGCCACTTCATTAAGCAGTGTTGTTTTACCGACCTGTCTTGGACCTATAATTATTGATATTTCTTTGCGTTTTATTCCTCGTATAATGCTTTTATATATTGTCCTTTTTAATTTCATAATGACATTTTATACGCTATCGTATAATTTGTCAAGTAAAAAAATTGCACAGGTTGAGGAATAAGGAAATATAGGATGCACGATTAAAGAAGTTAAAAATTATAATAATTTAGTTGCTGATTGAATAAATTTTACCCATATATAAATTTTTTGTTCTGTCATTTAAAGTCAGGTGAATGAATTCCTTTATCTTCTATTCCCCGGGTGTAGACGCCCAAGGATGGGCGTCTCTACCTTCTAAATGTCAGACGAACAAACCCCTTTGTCTTCTATTCCCTCGTTTAATTGAACCCGACAAAGCAATCTTGCTTTTATCACCTGACGCCTTTTAGTGTTGTCTTCTTTCGTTTTTTAACTGCAAAATTGCTTCGTCTGGCTCACATTAATCCTTATTTAATCTTTTACACTTTTCTTTTGGCTTCCTAAGAAGTCCGTCTTCAAGAGTTTTCTGCTAATATATGAACTTTTATAAACGAACTTCTGGAAGTTGAACTATTACTTTTTATTATTTTAGGTATTTGAGAATTTTTCTGAAATAATGCAGATTTTTAACTCGTTTGATAAGCAATTAACCATAATATTTTTTTAATAAATCCTTTAGCAATTTTGATAATTCAATGTGTGGCTTGTCTTTTTGTTGTTTAAAATATTCTAATAATAATTTTAGTACTTCGCCTTTTCTAAAAATTGCTTTAACAATTCCTTCTGTCCATAATTTTTCATTTTCTAATACCTTACGCCAATATCTAATTGGTAATTCTTTCAATTGTTCAAAACTTTTTTCTGGCGTTTTATCAAAATCAATTTCCGGGATTTCCGGTAAGCTGTCTTTCCATTCTTTCAACCAGGAGAGAATATGATTCCATAAATCTGACCTGCCAAGATGATTAAATAATTCTTTTCCATAAAACAAATAAGTTTTAACATCATAAAATTTACATAATTTATTTAATTCAGGCAAATAATAATTTTTATTTTTTGAAAGTTCTGGATCAATAAAATACATAATCCCAACAAGTTTCTCTTTGTGTTTTTTATACAATATCTCTAATTTTGATTCAAAATTAGAGATTTGTCCTCGTTTTTTAGTAGAGTCATGATCATCCCTTACTTTCTGTTCAATAAAATAATAAATCTCATTTATTTCATAATATTGATCCAATGATAAAAAATTTCCATTTTCATCAGTAATTGTTTTATTATGAATTACAAACCCACACTCTCTTAAAATTTCTCCTATTAACTCTTCAAAAGCATCGCCAAATCTGATTTCGTGTGATTACAAAATATGTTGAAGAATTTTAGCACCAGGTTTTGTAGGTCTGAACAATCCGATAAAACGCTCTGGCCTTTCAGAGATATTTTTTAATAATTCTTTTTTTTCATCTTCAAAAATATGTTTATTTAAAATTAAACAAAAATTTTTATAATTCATGTTTTAAATAATAAAGAATTAAATTCTGTCTCAAATCTTTTAACAATGGCATCAACGTAATCTTTATTTTTTTCTATCATTACAAATTTACGATTTAATTTTTTTGCCATAAATCCAGTTGTTCCAGTGCCAGCCATCGGGTCAAAAATAACATCATTTTCTTTTGTAGATGTTAAAATAACTCTTCTTAATAATTCTTGTGGTTTTTGTGTTGAATGTATTTTCTCCTTTTTTTCATTTCTTAATCTCTCCCGTCCAGTGCAAAGCGGTATTTGCCATACATTTATTCCCAATTTACCGCCATTGAAACTTCTGGCAATTTCTTTATTAAAAGTATATTTTTTTATTTTTTTATCTTTTACAGCCCAAAGTAAAGTTTCTGTAGCATTTGTAAATCTAACGCCTAAAAAATTAGGCATTGGATTTGTCTTAAACCATATTATATCATTTAAAATCCAAAAGCCCAAATCTAACATTATCTTTCCAATTCTATGAATATTATGATATGTCCCTATAATCCAGATAGTTGCATTGGGTTTCATTAATCTTTTAATTTCCGTCAAATAATTTTTTGTAAAATTATCATAATCATCAAAATCTTTAAAAATATCCTACTTGTCATTTACACCATCAACTATGCTACCGGTCCACCTTAATAATTTTTTAGGTGGGAGTTGCAAAAAATAAGGGGGATCAACAAAGACACAATCGGCAAATTCGGAAGGCAACCTTTTCATTACTTTAAAACAATCACCTAAAATAACTTTATTTGAAATTTTATCAAAAGAATAATTTTCATCTTCTTTGTCTACTATAACCAGATTATGCATTGTTACTTGCTTATTTTCTTCACTATTTTTTATTTTTCTTCCATTATTATATTCAATTGTAGTTAAAAAATTTTCTTTTACAAAATATTTTTCTTTTCTTTTTTGTTTATATTTGACTTTTTTTTCATTTTTTCCTTTAAAAAAAACGTAAAATTCAGATTCCTCAAGTCAACAAAATTGTTTGCGATAATTAATAATTAAAGTTTTTTTAATGTATTTAAAAAATTTTTTTCACTATCTTGTAACAATTATAAAAATTATAGCATACTACCCTCCCCTGTCAAGTGTTGAATAAAAATAAATAATATTTAAATAATACAAATTCAAAAAAGTTATTTTTATTTATAAACCCCGAACCGCAAATCATAAATTTTTTTATCTATTGTATGAGATTCGTTTACCGACTCTTTTTAATCTATAGTAAGTAATTCTATATGATTTTTTAACCGCTAACTAATATTCTAAGATCAACAATATTTTTACCCTATCTGTTTTCTAAACTGCTTTATTGCAACAATAAAAATAATTACTCCAAAAACGAATAACGCAAGCGTCTGTGGTAAAAGTTCCATAAAGCCAAGTCCTTTTAAAAATATTCCCCGCAAAATCACCATATAATATCTCATCGGTATAAAAAAGGTGAGCAGTTGCAAAATTTCCGGCATATTTTTTATAGGAAATAAAAAACCAGACAATAAAATACTTGGCACTGCAAAAAAAATAGAAGAAAGCAATGCTTGCTGTTGGGTTGAAGAAATAGTTGAAACATAAATCCCAATTCCTAAATTTGCCAGAATCAAAAAAAATGATAAAGCAACAAGCAAAGTAAAACTGCCTTCAAAACTTATTCTGAAAATAAAAATACTTGTTAATGTTATTAAAACAATGTCTAACAGAGCAATTAAAATATATGGTATTACTTTTCCTGCGATTATTTCTGCTGGTTTTACAGGAGTTACAATAATCTGCTCAATATTGCCTGTTTCTTTTTCTCTCACTATTGCAACAGCAGTTATTGCAAGCGTAACTATTGTTAAAATAAGTCCAACAACTCCAGGCACCATTGTATTTGCGCTTTTTAATTCGGTATTAAAAAAGATTCGTTCTTCCATACTCAAAGACGGAAGCCCACCTATTATTTTTTTCATTATTTCCATTTTCTGTTTAAAACAATCTTCTGAAAAAGCATTTATTATCATAACTGTTCTGCTCAAACTTATCGTTGACATATTTGAATCAGTTCCATCTATTATTATTTGCACAGGAGTTTTTTTTGTTCTTTTAATATTTTCTGAAAATTTTTCAGGTATATAAATGCCTATAACTGCCTTATTGCTTTTAATAAATTCATCTATATCTTTTTCATTACGGGTATATGCAACTACCTTAAAATATTCTGAATTTAAAAATTTTCCCGTTAGTTTTCTGCTTAATTCAGAATTATCCCTGTCACATATCACTGTTTTTACATTTTTTATATCTGTTGTGGCAACATACCCGAATACAATAACCTGCAAAATAGGAGATATAATAAGCAATGCAATAAGATGGCTTCTTTTTATTTCTATAAATTCTTTTTTTATAATTGCTAAAATAGGTTTATTCATTTTCACTCCAGATTTTTTTTAAATTTTTTTGCAGCAAGCAATAAAAATACCATACCAAATACAAAAAGAAACAAAGCTTCTGGATAAAGAATATTAAGTCCCACGCCTTCTTTTAAAAAAATAGAACGTAAAGCAGTTAAAAAATATTTTGCAGGAACTATGTAGGTCAATAACCTTATAATCCATGGCATTGAATCAATTGGAAAAACAAAGCCAGAAAGCAACATGGAAGGTAAAACAGTAGAAAAAACAGTTGCAATTACTGCTATGGTCTGATTCTTTGCTATACTTGACATAAATAATCCCTGGCCCATCGCGCAAAAAATAAAGAGTATTGTAAAAAGAGAAAAAGTAAAAATATCTCCCTTAAACGGCACTTTAAACCATAAAAGCCCAAAAAGTGTAACTAAAACAACATCAACGCATCCTATGATAACATAGGGAAATAATTTTCCCGTCATGAGTTCCATTGGTTTTGCAGGTGTTGATATTAACTGCTCAAATGTTCCCCTTTCCTTTTCTCTGACTATAGTTAACGATGTTAATGTTGCAGCAATTAACATCATAAGTATGGCAATGAGCCCGGGTATAATAAAATTTGTACTTTTTAATTCCGAATTATAAAAAATTCTTTCTACAGGTTCTAAAGCAGGTATATTTTTAGGATTAATTCCTTTTTTTCTTACCTTTTCAAGTATTATATTCTTTGAATATGTTGCAATTATTATCTTTGCATAACCCAGGGCAACGTTTGCTGTATTGGCATCTGAGCCATCTAATATAAACTGTATTTTTACATCTTTATTTTTCTTAAAATCAGTTGAAAATTTTTCAGGTATAACTAAAATTGCTTTTATTTTATTTACCCTTAAAGCCGCAATGCATAATTTTATATCTTTAGATTCTTTTAATTCAAAATAGGAAGAAGATAAAAATTTTATAATCAATTCCCTGCTTTCTTTTGTTTTATCATAATCAACAACGCCTAAATCTATTTTTTTTATATCAAAAGTAACCGCATATCCATATAGAATTAACAATATAACAGGGGCGAATAAAGTAATTGCTAAAGACCTCGCATCTCTTTTTATATGCACAAACTCTTTTAAAAATATTGTAAGCATCCTTTTAAAATTTATTTCCTTTATATCCATTATTTCCCCTATTTTTTCACAAGTTTTATAAAAATATCTTCCATGCTCGGATTTATTTGCTTTATTTCAGAAAAATCTACATTATTATCAGATAATAACTCTTTTAATTTTTCTTTAAAAAAATCGGTTATTATATGTATGTATGAACCATGTAAAGATATATCTCCAATTTTTTCTTTTTCTTTTATTAATTTTTTATATTCAGTAACTGGATCGCTAACAGTTATTTCATAAATTTTTTTATCAAAATCTTGATTTTTTATCTTATTTATTTTACCCTCTTTTATTATTTTCCCTTCATCCATCAAAGCAATTCTATGACAATGTTCAACTTCATCCATATAATGTGTGGTGACAAAAACTGTTTTTCCCTGTAAAGATAATTCATCAATTATATCCCAGAATTTTTTTCTTAAAACCGGATCAACGCCTGCTGTCGGCTCATCAAGAAAAATTACCTGCGGATCATGCAGCAATGCACACGCAAGTGCAACACGTTGTTTTATCCCACCAGGCAAATCTTCCACCAATCTGTCAATTTCTTCTTTTAAATCAATTTTTTCTGAAATTTCTTTTATCCTCTTTTTTATTAAACCGCTATCAAGCCCATAGATGCCACCGTAAAATTCTAAATTTTCCCTGACAGTTAATATATTATATAAAGAAAATTTTTGCGACATATATCCTATACGTTTTTTAACCTCCTCAGGATTTTCTTTTATGCTGAACCCACAAACAAAACCATCTCCTGATGTTGGAGTAATTAAACCACATAACATTCTTATGGTAGTTGTTTTTCCTGCACCATTTGCGCCTAAAAAACCATATATTTCACCTTTTTTTACTTCAAAACAAATATTATCAACAGCAACAAAATTGCCAAATTTTTTTGTTAAATTTTCCGCATAAACTACTATATCCTGCAATTTTATCTCCTCAATGTCCTGTTTTTATTTTTGTAATAAATATATCTTCTATAACCGGTTCAACCTTTTTTAGTTCAATTGCATCATAAAAATCTTTTTTTAAATTAAACACTATTTCATCAATTTTTGTAATAACTCGTATTTTTTTACCTAAAATTTTTGCATCAACAATTTCTTTAATATTATTTATTTTTTCAATTACTTTTTCCCTGTTATTTTTTAATTCAATTTCAAAAACATTAAAAGGAAATTGCTTTTTTAAATTTTTAGGTGTATCAATCTGCAATATTTTTCCTTTAAAAATAAGTCCTATATGTGTGCACCACTCTGCTTCATCCATATAAGGTGTACTTAATATAACAGTTATCCCTTCTGCAACAATATTCTGTAAAATTTCCCAGAATTCACGCCTTGAAACCGGATCAACCCCTATTGTTGGTTCATCAAGTATTAAAATTTTAGGTCTGTGTATCAAAGTGCACATCAGGGCAAGTTTCTGTTTCATTCCACCTGATAAATTACCAGTTAATCTGTCTGAAAAAGGATGAAGTCGTGTCATCTCAAGAAGCGGTTCCATCCTTTCCATGAGAATTTTTTTATCTATTTCAAAAATTTCTGCAAAAAATGAGATATTTTCTTTTACAGTTAAATCATTATATAAACTAAATTTTTGTGGCATATAACCTATATTTTCTTTTACTTTTTCTGAATCCTGCGGGAGATAAAAACCTGCAACCTGAACTTCACCTGAATTTATATTAAGTAGGCCAGTTAATATTCTTAAAGTTGTTGTTTTTCCTGCTCCATCTGGTCCTATAAGTCCAAAAATCTCCCCCTTTTTCACCTCAAAAGAAATCCCATCAACTGCTTTTATATTACCAAAATATTTTTTTAAATCCTGAACTTTTACGATTGATTCCATTTTTATTTTTCAATGTCAATAATAACATCGCATGGCATCCCGGGTTTTAACTCATAATTATCATTTTTAGCACTTACCTCCACTGCAAAAACCTGTTTTACTCTTTCATCTTTTGTCTGAATATTTTTAGGGGTAAACTCAGCTTTATCAGAGATAAATGTAATTTTTCCTTCATAAATTTTATTTTTAAAACTATCTATTTTTATCTTTGCCATCTGCCCGTATTTTATTTTTCCCAAATCTTTTAACGAAACATATACTATAATTTTTACTTCTTTTAAATTGCCTATTGTAAAAAGTGGAGTATTAGGCGATATAAGTTCGCCTTCTTCCCCATGCCTTTTTAAAATAATTCCATCCCAGGGCGCCTTGGGTTGGGTATCTTCAAACAATAATTTTGCCTGTTCTAAGTTTGCCTTTGCAGATAAAAAATTTGCTTCTGCCTGCTCATACTGCTGCCTCGAAATTGAATTTACTTTAAAAAGTTCTTTTGATCTTTCATAATTTTTTTGTGCATTGTTATATAATGATGTTGCCGCATTAAATTGTGCCTCATAAACCCGTGATTCCAATTTAATTAAAATATCGCCTTTTTTAACCTCCTGCCCTTCATCAAAAAATATTTTTTCAACTTTTGCATTTACCCGCGAAGTTATATCAACTTCTTTTATTTCTATTGTCCCCATCGCCTCTATTTTTCCTGTGTTTCTCTCGCATTTTAAAAAAATATAAATTAAAGTAAAAATCAAAATTAATGAAAAAACTACTGCCAATCTTATTTTTAAAGGTGGCAAATTATGTTCCATAAACTTTATCTCCTTTTATTACTTTTTTTAAAAATCCCATGTTTTAGAATATCCATTACAAACTCTTTTCTCTTATTGATAAATTTTTCTATTATAAATTTATCAAGTCCTAATTTTTTAAATATATTTTCAGCAACAGGTTTTGCTATATAAACAGGCACCATCTGACTTATTAAACTTATAAGCATCTGAATTATATTAAGTTTTCTTATATTACCTTTTCTTATCTGTTTTTCAAAGTATTTATATAACTTACCTGTCCATGGATTAAAAGGAATCCTGTTGATATTTTCAAAGATTATCTGTTGTATGTATCTGCCGCCCGTTATAACTTCATAAATCACCAATCTTACATAATTACTGTAATTTTTAAAAACTTCATTATAGGCATCAATTATTTGTCGCATTTTTTCTTCTGGTCTACCCTCTTTATCATCAACTTTTATTGAATTTAATTTTTCTATAAGTAAATTAAAAACTGTTTTTAAAACTTCTTTGTAAATATTTTCTTTACTTGAAAAATAATAATGGAGCATTGCTTTATTCACTTTTGCTTTATTTGCAATTCTTTGCGTTCTTGCACCATAAAAACCATATTCTATAAATTCTTCTGCTGCGGCATTTAAAATCTTATCCCTTTTACTTTCTTTTTCTTTTTTCCCCTTCATTTATTCATCCTTTTGACCATTGAATTTAACCATATGGTTAAATTATAAAATAAAAAAATATTAAATCAAGTAAAATTTTATTGTTAATGGGAATAATGAAAGACATGGCGGACAGTTAAATAAATTAAAAATTATAATAATTTAGTTACTGGTTGAATAAATTTCGCCCATAAATAAATTTTTTTGCCTTTCCATTTTAAAGTCAGACGAACTATAACCCCTATTTTTTAACCCCATCGTTAAATGAGACTGACAGAGCAATCTTGCTTTTATTACCGATTGCCTTCTCACCTTTTTTGCTTCATGCTTTCAACTGCTATATTGCTTTGTTAATTCTCATACGCCATTTGTTTTTCATTCTCCCCTTTCGGCTTCCTGAGAATGACAACTTCAAGGGGCTTTTACTAATATATGAACTTTCATAAGTTGCTTCTGATGGTTAAACTATTACAAAAAATCTATAATACCTATAACTAAAAAGAATTTTCAATTTTTTTTATTAACTTTTTTACTAAACCTCTCTTTAAAATTCTCATACATTTCATACACAATCGGTATCACAACAAGAGTTAGGAAAGTAGAAGTAAGCAACCCGCCTATTACTGCAACAGGCATTGCTCTTGTTCTCATCGGTCCTTCTCCAAAACCCAAAGCAAGCGGCAACATTCCAAATATCATTGCAAATGTAGTCATCAAAATCGGCCTTAACCTTATTGGACCTGCATATAGCAAAGCATCTCTTGCTGATAAGCCTTCTTTTCTCTTCTGATTTGTAAAATCTATAAGTAGTATTCCATTTTTTGCGACAAGACCTAAAACCATTAAAATTCCTATCATAGCCATAACATCCATTTTTATTCCAAAAAGCAAAAGCGTAAGAAAAGCGCCTATTATTGCAAGAGGAACAGAAAGCATTAAAATAAGCGGCTGGATAAAAGAATTATAAAGAGATGCAAGTATCATATACATAAAAAGCAGCGCAAAAAACATTGCCTTACTCATCTGGGTTATAGTTTCTGTCATCTGTGTTGCCTGTCCTGAAAAATTATATTCATAACCTTCTGGAATTTTAACATTTCGTTTAATATTTTCGTTTATCATATTTATAACATCGCCCAATGCAAACCCATGCTGTAAATTTCCAGTAATTTTTATTACTCTTTTTTTATTTTCTCTTAATATTTCAACAGGACCTGTCGTATATTCCATTGTGCTTATTGCGTTTAATGGTATTTTTTTACCCGCAGAAGTTGTTATGATTATATCTTTTAAATCATCAATTGTTTTGATATTGTTTTTTTTCATTCTTAAAATAATATCATATTCTTTTTCACGCTTTTTAAATTTTGATATTTCAGCACCTTTTATAAGAAAATTTAATAAAATACCAATATCATAACTTGTTATACCAAAACTTGATGCTTTGGTTCTATCTAACTTTATAATTATTTCTGGTTTGCCTGTTTTTAATGAAGTATTCGCACCAGATACTCCCCCTGTCTCTAATATTACATTTTTTATTTCTGTTGCTAACTTTTCTAAAGTTTTCATTTCTGGACCAGTTATATTTATAACCAGAGAAGCACTATCTCCACCACCCGAGATAACTTCTGCTCCACCTGTTTCTTCCTGATTTATCAATAAATCACTGCCATAATTTTTCTTTATATAACTTATAACTTCTTCTACTATCATCTGTGTTGGTTTTTTTTGTTTTTTCTTATCCGTCTCCACAAATATTGTGCCGGTATTTTCTCCATCTGTCCCAACTGCGGTAAAACATTTTAAAGTTTCTTTGTGTGACATAATATACTTTTCAATTTTTTTTATTTTGTTATCTGTTTCATCAAGTGTAGCGCCCGGGTAAGTTTCAAATTTTAACTCATAGTTATGATAATCCGTGTCAGGTAAAAAACTAAGTCCAATAAATTTCAGGCATATTATACTGAAAATAAATAAAAGTATTACAATTGATAAAACTTTTTTCTTTTTTTCTAACGCCCAGATAAGTATTTCTCTGTAAATGCTGTTTAACTTTTCATAAAATAAATTCCATTCATAAGAAAGTTTATCAAAAAATTTATTAAATTCACCTTCCCCTTTTTTATGTTTTTTCCACCAGTAAGCAGATAGCATGGGTGCTGTAGTAAACGCATCAATTAAAGATATTACTAAAGCAAAAGCAACCGTTAAACCAAATTGTTTGAAATATTGTCCCACTACCCCCTGTAAAAAAGAAATGGGTATAAAAACTGCCATAATTGAAATGGTTGTTGCAACAACTGCAAGAGCTACTTCATTGGTTCCTTTTTCAGCTGCTTCTTTTGGTTTTAATCCTTTTTCCATATATCTAAAAATATTTTCTCTTACAACTATGGAATCATCAATTAAAAGTCCAATACAGAGAGAAAGCGCAAGCAAAACCATAAGATTAATTGTAAATCCAAAATTTGAAATAAAAAAGAAAGCCCCTATCAATGAATTTGGCAATGCTATTGCAGTAATTATCGTTGATCTGAAATTACCCATAAATAACCACACAATAAGCATTGCAAATAAAGCACCAAGTAAAATGTCTTCCTGCAAACCTTTTATGCTTATTTTTATATATTCCGAAGGATCCCTGAATATCTTTATACTTGCTTCATCTTTTAAAACTTTTTGTATATCTTTTAACTTTATTTTAACCCTTTTTGCAACCGCAACAGTATTTTCTCCACTTTGTTTATAAACACCAATTCTTATTGCGTTTTCTCCTTCTGCCCTTGCCCTTGCTTCTTCATCTTTTAAAGTAAATTTAACATCTGCGATATCTTTCAATCTTACAACTTCTCCTGTATAAGTTTTTATAGGGATATTTTTTATTTCATCAATACTGTCAGATTGCCCCTTTACCCTCACAATGATACTTTTGTTGTCTGTTTTTAAAGAACCAGCCGGTATATTTAAATTTTCTTTTTTAATTGACTCAACTATTTGATTTAAAGTAATTGCCCTTGCTGAAAGTAAAGATTTATTAATATAAACCATAACTGCCCGTTGCCTCCCACCCCAGATTTCAACCTTACCAACACCTGATATTTTTTCTAACTCCGGCTTTAAAGTATCTTCAACGATATCATACAAGGTGGCAAGATCTTTTTTACCCTGTAAAGTTAAAGCAATCACTGGTATATCTGTTAAAGAAAATCTGGTTACTTTTGGCTCTTCTATGCCATCTGGCAGTTTAGTTTTTACAAGGTCAATTTTTTCTTTTACTTTCATTTCTGCATATTTTATATCTGTTCCAAGTCCGAATTTTGCAGTTATATATGCTATATTTTCTTTTGATGTGGAAATAATTGAATCTAATCCCTGTATCGTTCCTAATGCATCTTCTACCGGTTTTGTTATTAAATTTTCCATTTCTTCTGCTGATGCTCCTCCATATATTATTATCACTGTAATTGTTGGATATTCAACATCGGGAAGTAAATCAACGCCCATGTTATTATAACCAATTACCCCTAAAGTAATTAAAGACATGATTATCATTACTACAAAAATGGGTCTTTCAATTGCTAATTTTGCGATATTCATTTTTATCCTTTTAATTTAATATTTTTATTTTTGCATTTTCATAAAGTTTAAAACTACCTTCTGTAATTACTTCTATTCCTTCCTTTAAATCTCCTATTATCTCCGTTAAATCATTTTCTATATAACCGATTTTAACATAAACTTTTTTAGCAGTATTATTATCATTTATAAAAACATATGTGCCATTTTCATCTGTCAATATTGCTTTATCTGGAATTAAAAACGCAATTTTCTTTTCTGTTTCAATTTCAATTTTAACAGATTGTCCTGGTTTAATTTTTTGTTCGGGATTTTTTGCTTTTATTACAACTGTTCCTGAAAGGGTGTCTTTATTTATAAATGGCGTTACAGAAAAAACTTTTCCTTTAAGATAAACATTTTCATCATAAATTAAAGTAATTTTTGCTGCCTGGTCTTTTTTTAATTTAATTAAATCTTTTTCACCTGTATTAATAACCACTTTTAAATTATCAACTTTTGCAATTTCAGCAACTGGCATCTGAGGAAAAACAGTATCGCCTTTATCAAAAAAATAAAGTTTTACAACAATTCCATCTATTGGCGATTTTACAGGAGCTAAATTATATTCAAAACCGATAACATCTCTATTTATATATGAAATTATATTGTCTTTCCTAACATAATTACCTTCTATTACATTATTTTTTTCAAATTTTCCCGGGACCTGTGAATATACCTTTATCTGTGGATCTCCTTCTACAACACCTTCAAATTTTATTATCTCTGTAATTTCTTTTAAAACTAATTTTTCAATGCCAACTTCAAAAAAAATTTCTTTTGATTTTCCCGTTGTTATAATTATTTTTCTTATTATCCGAAAAAAAATAATTATAAAAATTATTACTATAAAAATGATTAACAATTTTTTTATCTTTTCATTCATTTTATCCTCCAGTTAAATTAAATATATTTTAAATATTTTAAATTAAATAAAAATTTTTTTCTATGCAAAAATTTATTTTTTGTAATAGTTTAGCCGTTAGCAGAACAAAATTGGTCCATAAATAAATTTTTTATTTGTCATTGCGTTGTCAGGCGAATGATTCCCTCTATCTTCTATTCTACCGTTTGATGAGGCTGACAGAGCAATCTTGATTTTATCACCGATCGCCTTTTAGTGTTGTCTTCTTTCGTTTTTCAACTGCCAGATTGCTTCCTTAAGCCTCATACGCCCTTATTTTTCTCACTTCACTTCTACTTCGGCTTCCTAAGAATGACATCGCCAGGTCTTTTTTAATATACGAACTTTTTAATTACTCCTGGTGGCTAAATCATTACTATTTTTTTAGTGATGAATCTTTTATTTGATATACTTTAGATATATAAATGATGCTGTTTATTTGCATGTTCAGCAAAAAAAGCAAAAGAAAGACCGGCATATATATTTACCCATTTTGAAATATCTATCCCCGGTTTACCTAAAAAATATGAAGTGCCTGTCGTATTATTTTCAACAAAGGAAGGCGCAATTATGCTCCTGTATTCAATAGCAAATTCACTGTAAAAATTTTTTTAAAATTAAAAAATAAAAATGCAGGAATTATCCAGAATATTAAAAAAATAAAAATTATTACCCTTTTTTTTATACATATGCCACCTCATATATTTTGTATTTAACCATATAGTTAAATTATAAAAGAAAAAAAATATTTTACAAATTATTATTTTCTGTTATATTCAATTATAAATTATAACCAAGGAGCAACTTATGGAAAAATTAAATAAATTATTTATATTTTTTAAAAATACCCCTGCATTTTATAATTTTTTTCTTTTTCTTGCGGTTATTTTCACAGGCTGGTTTTGTATATTTTTATTAAAAAAAATCTATAAAAATTTTTCAAAAAAATTTTTAGATGATAAAACTTCAAACTTCTTTACTTTTTTAAATTCAACAATTAATAATACAATAATTCCCTTATTCTATTTAAGTGTTTTTTACATTGCTTTTAATTTTATTGAATTGCCGGATAAAATATTCAAATATATTAAAATTTTATTTATCATTTCTGCAACATTTTTTATTCTAAAATTTATTGTAAATTTAATTTCATTTTTTATGGAATTTTATTTAATAAATAAAAGCAAAGATACTTCAAAAATAAAAAATCTAAAAGGATTTTTAATAATTTTTAAAGTATTTATCTGGGGATTAGGGTTTATTTTAATTTTAGATAATTTAGGTTATAAAATTTCCACTGTCCTTGCTGGACTTGGAATTGGCGGTATTGCAGTTGCCCTTGCAGCACAAGCAATTCTTGGTGATTTATTTTCATATTTTGTTATTATCTTTGATAAACCATTTGAAGTTGACGATTTCATAATAGTCGGCGATGCTTCAGGAACAATTGAAACCATAGGTCTTAAAACTACGAGAATAAGAAGTTTAAGTGGTGAAGAACTTATTTTTTCTAATTCTGCCTTAACAAATTCCAGTATTAAAAATTATAAAAGAATGTATTTAAGGCGGGTTGAATTTAAAATAGGTGTAACTTATGACACCCCGCTGGAAAAATTAAAAAAGCTCCCTGATATTATTAAAAATATAATTTTATCCATCAACGATACAAAATTTGATAGAGCACATTTTGCAAGTTACGGTGATTCTGCTTTAATTTATGAAATTGTCTATTATGTAAATGGCAATGATTATAATAAATATATGGATATTCAACAGGAAATTAATTTAAAAATATTTGAAGAATTTTCAAAATTGAATATTATCTTTGCCTATCCCACTCAAACAATTTTTTTAAAACAGAGTTAAATTAAATAATCTGCAAAACTTTCACTTGTAATAATTCTTATTGAATTTTCATAAGCAAAATTTATTATTTTATTATCTGATGTAACCACTGCATAATTTTCTGGTTTTTCTTTTCTTTTTTTTAAAATATCAATTATAACATCGTCTGCTGTTTCTCCTGATGCCGAATATATTATTTTTATTCCGTTTTTATTTTCAAAACCCCTTATCTGCGACTCCTGATTTTTACCATCAAAAATCACTGTAATATCAACTTCGTTTATTTTCTTAAAATCTTCGAGCAAACAAATTAACCTTTCTCTTTTATCAGAAAAAATTTTTTCTTTAAATTTTAATTGATGTAAAAGATTATAGCCATCTATCAAAATTTTCATATATATACCTATATAATATATTTTTTTAAAATATTGTCATCTACAGGTTGGACATTAAGCACTTTTTCTTTTTCTCCGTTAAAAAATAAAATTTTTACATTATTTAATCCTTTACCATCTGAATATCTCGCAACCGCAGAGGCTATAAAAATTTTCTCTTCATTATTTAATTTTCCTTTTGCAACACAAACAGGTCCTGGTATTTCAAGTGTATCAAAAAAACAGAAATCCGCCATCCCTTTATATTTTAAAAGATTTTCATTTTCAGATCTATTGCGACCGATAATAAATTTTTTCTTATTATAACGGAAATGTCTTCCTGTATTTAATAAAAAAACATCATCTCTTGTTATTTTATTTTCATTTTCTAAAAAATCCTTTAATCTTTTAGAAAAATTAGGGTCAGTTAAAATACAACCACCGGCAGGTGAAATTATATATTCTTCTAATCCAAATTTTTTTGCCAGTTCTAATTGAGGTTTTCTTCCCCTACCTTTAAAATCTAATAATTTTTCCCTATCAACCCATTTTAATTTTTCCGGTTCAGTTTCAGGTAAATTTTTTGCTGTTAAAGGTCTTAAAAGAAATCCTGAAATTCCTGATTTTTCTTCTATTAACTTCATCGCCTGTATATTTTGTGTCATTGGTCTTTGACCTAACACTTCTCCTGTTATAACAAATCCGGCATTATATATCGAACGAAGTTCACCAGCTTTTTTTAACATTAAAATTTTACAATCAATACATGGATTCATATTAGTGCCAAATCCAAAGGTTGGATTTTTAAGCATTTCAAAAAATTCCAAAGAAATATCAACAACAACTACATTAATATCTGGCGGCGTTTTAGGTGTATATATAAATTTATCATCTTTTTTTATAATAGTTTTTAAAAAAAAACCAGTATCAAAATATATCGGAATAACTTCTATATTCTGTTGCATTACAATTTTAACTGCCAGCAAACTATCAAGCCCACCTGAAAATAATGCAATACATCTTTTATTATTCATAATTGCCCCTGAAAAGAATAAAGGATAAGAATTATCTCATTACAGCGAGTTTAGAAAATTTGAAAATATTTTCATCTTTTGTTTTTGCTTCTATCTTATAAATATAAACTCCAGAACTTACCTTTTCATTATAATCATTAAGACCATCCCAGTAAACTCTATTTTCTCCAGGTCTTATATCCACCTGATTAACAAGATTGCGTTTTACATCAAGCGGTTTTAAAGTTCTTACCGTCTCTCCTGCCAGAGTAAAAACTTTTATTGTAACTTCTGCCTTTACAGATAAATTAAAAACTAAAACTGTCCCTTTATTAAAAGGATTTGGATAATTTGTAACTATCTCCAATCTTAAGTCAGGAACAATAGTGCTTGTTGCAAGAACGCAAACTATTGATTCATTTGATATTCTTGAAAATTTTGAATTACCTGTAGAATCAGTATAATGAGCATCTGTGGTATTTGTAACGCATGTATTCGCCGGTGCATTTATCTGTAAATATAAATCAAATAAATCCTGTCCTCCATTTGCCAGTATGGGAGAGGTTAAAGCCCATGTAAAAACATTACCGGAACTTCCAATTGGTGCTCTACTTGCACCTATATATGTAGCATTTGCAGGTATTGTATCAATGACTATCGTATCATATGCATCTCCCATGCCATTATTTGTAAATTTTATTGTGTATGTGACTGTATCTCCCTGATATACCTGAGATGAACTTGCACTTTTACTTAAATTTACCTGAGGATTTAAAAATTCAACATCAACAACAACGCCCGAAAAGACTTTTTCCCTGCCTTTTAAATTTTGATACATAAGATATATTTTATTATTAGAAGTTATTTTATATGTGGTATCAGTATTTAAACTATAAAATTTTAATGCCTGGTCAGGTGTTGCACCTGTTGTTTGTATAAGTGAAGTTGTCCCACTATAAGCATTTGTTCCATGCTCTGTCGCCGCGCCTACGTCAACAAGATTTCCCTGAACTATTTGAACCGTTGTATTTGGTATAGGACAGAGGGCTATTAAAATACCCCCTTTATTATCTGTCCACCAGTCAAGGTTTGGTGCCCAGGTTCTTGCTGCCTGATAATTTGCATTTCCCAGATAAAATTCAGTTCCTACAGCAAGTTTAGTATCTGCTGCTTCTAAATAATCTGCCTGACCGTAATGTGCACCGAAAATATTGGATCCGCCCACTGCCTGAATAGGACCGCCTGATTTTAAAACTATTTTTATAAAACTACCGTAATATTCTTCTGCCAAAGGGGATAACTGATCATCATAAGGTAAACCATTATAAACAGTTAAACTGCTCTGTCCTGCAATACTCAAATCTGATTTCCACAACATCCAGTTTCCATTATTTCCAAAAGAACCAGAACTTACTGGCACAGGGTCTACAAGCCCTGATGATGAAGAGCGATATTTATAAACATCAACTTTGGCTGTATTGGATGCAGATCCAACATTTGTAATAACGAGTTCTCCTCTACCTGAATAACTACTATTATATACATAAGCCTTTGATATACATCCATATAAAATATCAGAATCAGAATCAGAAATTTTATTTCCTTTTAAATTTATTGCAAAGGTATTATTATTATCATGGTCGCTATCCCTGTCACCTTTTGAACAGGATTCTCCTGCGACACATCCTCCACATGGTTTTCTATATCCTGCAAAAAGATTGCCTTTCCAGCAAATACCCATAGCATCATCTGCATCTTCCCCATTTGAATCTAAAGCACGTAAAATAATTTTATAATCTCCTTCACATGTTTTTGTTGTTCCACCATACATCCATATTCCGCCAGTCAAGGACGTCTCCGGCATTACTGTATTACTTACCTTGAAATACCAGTTTTGTCCAAAATCAGTTGAAATATATACATAAGCAGCAATTGGAAATGAATTAACATTAATAACCCCTATGGAATCACCAAATCTTATATCAGTTGAATGCGAATATGTTGGCGCATCATATGGATTTCTATCATAATACAGATGCGTAAAAAAGGTGGACCCTGTAAATTTAAAATCTGTTGACATTAAAAAAATCTGGGAATCAGACCAGTTATCATCTACAATTGAATCAAAAATCCAGATAAATGGTTTATTTGAACTTACTTTAAAATATCTGGTATTGACATTATGGGATAAAACCTCATTTAAGCCATTACTTATAGAACAATCGCCAGTGCTGTCATTATATGTGGGAATATCATTGGGAAAATTTACAACTTTACCTGCAGGAAAATTCTGTCCACCATTTATCGTTGTTGCTCCATTCATCTGAGTCATAACATTATCTGCATAATTAAGAGCAAAGTCAGAATTATCCGCGAGTGTATAAATATGAATGAATCCCATATTTTTTTTAATATTATCTTCCCATGCGCCATAAGAAACATATTGAACAGAACCACCTGGAGTTTTAACAACAGTTGTAAAAACAGGCATTGATGATTTTATGCCTTCTTCGTTACTCTGAATATATGCAACATTTCTTATATTGGCTGTCCCTGTATTTAGAGTTGAATCAATTTGAACTGTAATTGTAACGCTTCCCGATGTGCCTGAATTTAAATTGCTTATATTTAAACTCCATATTCCACTATTTACAATGCCAGATGTTGCACTTATAAATGAAGTTCTTTGTGGTATGGTATCCCAAAGATTAACACCTGTTAAATTAGAAGGACCAGTATTTTCATAATATATAACATAGGTAAGATATGCTCCTAAAGATGCTCCTGTTTTATTTACTGTCTTTACTATATTCATTGCTGAATAAATATAATTAGCAGACAGAAATAGTATTATAAAAATAAAATTTTTTAAAAATTTTTTCATTTAAATACCTTCATGTTTTAAATCTTATAGTATATAAATTATAATATATTTTGATAAATTTTTCAATTTAAATTATAAATATTATTTAAATACTTCAGGATTGTAATATTTTAGCCAAGATAAGTGAAATTTTTACTACCAATATATCAGCAAATTATTTTTACAAATGCAAATCAGGTAATAGTTTAGCCACTGGTAGAACAAAATTGGTCCATATATAAATATAAATCTTTCGCTTTGTCATTGCGAAGTCAGGCGAACGATAACTTCTGTTTTCTATTCCACCGTTCATTGAGCCTGACAAAGCAATCTTGCTTTTATTACCCGATGCTTTTTAGCCTTGTCTTCTTCCGTTTTCAACTGCAAAATTGCTTCGTTCGGCTCATACGCCCTTTATTTTTCTCTCTTCACTTCTACTTCGGCTTCCTCACAATGACAGCGTTTTCAAGTGTTTTCTATAAATATCTAAACTTCTACAAGTGGACTCCTGGTGGCTGAACTATTACATAATCTAAAAAAAATTATTTTACAGAATTAACTTTATTAAAAAAGCGTTAAATCCTTTTTTTGTATCAAAAAAATCGCTTCCTCTGCTAATAAATTTTCAAGTCCAAAAGTAAATATTTTTTTTCCATTACTCATAAAATAGATTTCTTTTATTATTTCTATATTATTTGTTTTACAAAATTTCTTAAAATCCTTAATTGAAAGCAGGTGTATGTTCGGCGTATTATACCATTCATAGGGTAATATTTTTGTTTTAGGTGTTTTACCCAAAAACATAATCTGCAACCTTGTTGAAATATGAGCATAATTAGGAAAAGAAACTATTGCTTTTTTACCAATTCTTACAATCTGATTTAAAACATAATCAGGCCTTTTTACTGTTTGTAATGTTTCTGATAATATAACATAATCATACGTTTCATTATGATATTCATCCAGCCCTTCATCAATATCTTCCTGTATTACAGAAACCCCCTTTTTTATACATTTTAAAACTTCATCGGTATCTATTTCTATACCTAAACCATATATGCTTTTTTTCTCCATCAATTGATGTAAAAGTTCACCATCTCCGCATCCTAAATCTAAAACCCTTGAATTTTTTTCTATAATTTTTATAATTTCTTCAAATGTATTTTTTAATTTTATCTCTTTTGCCAAATTTTAATCCTTTTTACGGTTTTATATAAGACAAAAAATTTTTAATTGCCTGAGAAAGTATTCTATTTTCTGTTACTGATTTTTTTTCTAATAAAAAAGCATCATGGCCATGGCGTGATTTTATCTCAATATAAGATATATCTTTGTTATTCAATCTTAATGCTCTTACTATTTCTTTTGATTCTAAAGATGAATAAAGCCAGTCAGATGAGAATGAAACTAATAAATATTCTGCTTTCACCTTTTTAAAAGCATTAACTAATGAACCACCGCCGTATTTTGCTGCAACATCAAAATAATCCATTGCTTTTGTCAGATAGAGGTATGAATTGGCATCAAATCTATCTACAAATTTTTTCCCCTGGTGAGAAAGATAACTTTCAACCGCAAATTCCCTGTCAAATTGTTTTTCCATTTCACTTAAATTAGATGGTTCATTTTCAAATTTTGGTTTTATCTTATATGAATATTTTTTGTCGTACTGTAATTTTCTGCCAAATTTTTTTTCCATTCCTTCTTCACTTAAATAAGTAACATGACCTATCATTCTGGCAACCGCAAGCCCTTTTAATTTTTTATTTTTGTTAAAATAATTCCCATTTTCCCAATCAGGGTCTGAAATTATTGAATTCCTGCCTATGGCATCAAAAGCTATTTCCTGAGCAGTTTGAGCTGCACAGGATGCTATAACAATAGCACTCTGTGGGATATCAGGAAATTGTAATGTCCATTCTATCGCCTGCATTCCACCCATTGAACCACCGATTACAGTTACCAGTTTTTCTATACCCAGATGATCAATTAAATATTTTTGTGCTTTAACCATGTCTGAAATTGTAATAACTGGAAAATCAAGACCATAAGGTTTCCCTATTTTAGGATTTATAGATGACGGTCCTGTTGACCCATAACAGCTACCTAAAACATTAGAGCAAATAACAAAATATTTATTTGTATCTATTGCTTTACCAGGTCCTATCATAATGTCCCACCAGCCAGTTTTTTTCTTTTCGCCTTTTATGTCTTCTTCTGAGTAAAATCCTGCTGCGTGAGCGCCACCTGATAAAGCATGAAGAATCAAAATAGCATTGCTTTTATCTTTATTTAACTGACCGTATGTTTCATAGGCAAGAGTTATTGGTCCTAATTTTTCTCCACTTTCCAAAACCATTTCATCTGGTGGTTCAGCAAAAGTATATAGTTGTTTTTTTACAATCCCCACCGAATCTTTTTCTATTATAACTTCTTTTCCCTGCTGTAAATGAGAATTATTATTCTTGTTACTATTTTTCTCCATCTCTTTCCTTTTAATATTATTTTTTATAAGTATATATTTTTTTTAAACTTAATGCAAGATTTTTTTATATTCCCAAAATTGAAGTGAAACAATTGAAAACTTATTAAACCTGAAAAATAAAAAGAATCATGGTATACACGTAACAGTTTAACCGTTGATAGAACAAAATTTGTAATAGTTTAGCCACTGGTAGAACAAAATTGGTCCATAAAAAAATTTTTCGCTGTCATTATAAAAAAACGCATAGTGTTTTGTCATTGCGAAGTCAGACGAATGATAACTTCTGCCTCCTATAATCCCGTTATTTGAGCCTGACAAAGCAATCTTGATTTTATACCCGATGCTTTTTAGTCTTGCCTTCCCTCCGCCTTTGACTGCGAGATTGCTTCCTTAAGCCTCATATTAACCTTATTTCCATTTCTCCTCTCATCTTTCGGTTTCCTGAGAATGACATCGTCAGGCGTTTTCTTACTAGTAGTCACACTTTTACAAGTTCGTTTCTATTGGCTGAACTATCACGTGGTTGAACTATTATTTTATAACTTATAATTATATCTTATATAAATAAAACCTGACCCCCTTCAGCATCAGCAAGAAATTTGGCAACTCCTACAATTTCTGCTTCTTCAATAAGATCTTCTTTTTTAATTCCCATAACATTCATTGCCATTTCACACGCAAAAATTTTTGCCCCCATAGCAATTGCATCTTTAAGCATCCCTTCTGGATCTTTTATTCTATGCTTTTTCATTATACCTTTCATTATCTGCGCACCCATTCCGACAAAATTAAATTTTGAAAGAGGTCTTTTATCTTTTCCTCCCATCATAATATTAAACATCCTCTGTAAAAAAGAACCTTTCCCTGCTTTTCTTCCTTTTTCCTTTTTTAGCATGTTTATACCCCAGAAAGTAAAAAACAAATTTACTTCATAATCAAATGCCCTGGCGCCGTTTGCCAAAACCATTGCCGCAAGAAGTTTGTCAAAATCACCTGAAAAACAGATGATTGACAGTTTTTGTATGCCTTCACTCATTGTAAGACCTCCTATAAAAATTTTTTTGTTTTTCCTTCCATCTTTCAAGGATAGAGGATGCAGATATATATTTTACTCTGCGGAAAGAACAAAGTCATATTTTGAACATCCTTTGCCCTCTCTCCAGTGAATAATTATTTACTCTATTATCATAACATCCAAAAAATCAGTGTTCTATTTTTTCTTTTCTGTTGTTATATCGTTACATGCAATATCAAAACTGTTTTTTACATTATTTATTTTATATATTTTAGTGGTAAATATACCTGTTTTAATATCAATAAGCATGTCCATTCCATAATAGTTTAATTATTTTTTCT
>DYJU01000034.1 GCA_020722985.1 Candidatus Methylomirabilis sp. | reverse complement strand
ACAACACCAACAGAAACCGATAAATTAGAAATAATTAAAGAGACACCTGTAATAACATATCCAAACCCTGTTATGAGTAATAAAACAGATATAAAAGTAAAGTTTGCAATAACAAAATCAGCAAATAAATTCACAATCAGAATATACACAGCTGCATTGCGTCTTGTAATAGAAAAAATAGTTGAAACTAAATTAAAAGCAGGATTAAATGAGGAATTACTGGAATCAAAGTATATAAAAAATCTTGCCAGAGGAATTTATTATTATGTAATAATGGTAGAAGATGATAAAGGGAAAAGTGCGAAAAGTAAAGTTGGGAAAATAATAATATATTAGTTTCTTAATAATATTGCAGTTGAAAAATAAAATGTTAAAATTAATATGTCTGATAATGCTAATACCAATGCACTCGTTGCTGCCGCAGGGTTAAACCCTAACTTTTTTAATATTATAGGGCCGGATGACCCTAACAATGTTGCAATTATAATACCAAAAAAAATTGAAATGCCAATTACCTTAACAATAAAAAAATCACCAAGCCAAAAAATCGTCAATAAAAAAATAATCAAAGTTATAACGCATGCAATAATTATGCTTTCAAGCATCTGAAAAGTGATTAGTTTTTTTGTATTTTTAATGTTTATTTTATTTATTGCAATCCCTTCTATTATTATAGCAGATGTCTGACTGGCAACACTTTCTCCCATTGCAGTTATAAGTGGTATAAAAAAAGCAAGGGCTATTGCATTTTTTAAAGCAATTTCAAACTTATTAAGTATCCAACCACATATTATACCACTTATCACTGTAGTTATGAGCCAGGGCAATTTTATTCTAACTCTTTTAAAAAGAGATTCATCAAAGATATGTATATCTGTTCCGTAAATTTTTAAAACATCTTCAGCTGTTTCGTTTCTTATTAGTTCGACTGCTTTTTTATATGTTATTATCCCTTTTAAACGATAAGCATCATCAATAACCGGCAAGGCTAAAAATTTTGTTCTGTTAAATATTTCTAAAATCTCTTCATCGGATAATTTTTCGGAAATTGTAATTGGTTCTCTTATCATAACATCTTCTACCTTTTTTTTCTCATCTGCTAAAAGTAAATTTTTTAATGGCAAAACGCCTCGTAAAACACCAAACTTATCAATAACATATATATAAAAAATCATAACATTCTGCGAAGCCTGCTTTATTTTTTTTATTGCCTGCTTTATTATTAAATCTTCGTTTATTACTATATAATTTTTTTCTATCTTAAAATATTTATTTTCATCCATATCAATTTTCCTTATTTATATATGATAAATTCAGCATTTTTACTTTTCCTTATTTTATCAGAATTTATGAAATAAACAATATACATTATCTCTCCATTAAAATAATTAATAAACTCTTTCTTTTTAAAATCAGGATATTCTTCTTCTATTCTCTGTATATATCTTTCATCCGATGGTCTTATAATAAGAGCAATTCCTTTTTTATCAATTAATTTATCAATTGTAATTCTGTTATAGTCTTCCATATAATCAAATTGCGCTTTATTATAGGTCATAAATTTTAAAATCTGTCTTTGCTCCCAGAAATAAAAACCATACATATTTTGTGCTTTTGATACTAAAATATAATAATCTTTATAATTTTCATTTATAAATTTTCCTATTCCGTTTGCTTCTGGCGAAAAATCCATATAAGAAGCTTTTTCCATTGGATATAAAATAAAATACTGATGAATATTTATAATAGCAGTAGAAAATAATATTATAATTAAAAAAATATTTAGATAAATTTTATTACCTTTTATCTTCAATAATAAATTAATAATTTCTTTCACCGCAATTAAAACAAGTATATAAACTACAGGACACGCACCTATTATTCTATATGCCTGAGGCGCTTCAATATTTATGGTAAAAATTCCTGGAAGCAACATTATTGAAAACATAAAAAAATATCTATGGTAATTTCTTTTGATTACACTTATTAAAAAACCCAACATAAACAAAACTCCTGCTATTTCATCCAAAAGCGGTTTTTTATACAAATTATGCCTACCATTATAATCCCCCATAAAATTAAAAGTTAATAAATATCTATAAATATTTATAAAAACAGGCAAGATGCTTTTTTCTGATTTAATATCATTTATTATGCTTATATCTTTTGCCCTTGCCGTAAAATCATTAAAATTTTTTAATGCATAAAAAAATAAAGGAAAAATTGTGATAAAAAACATTAAAAATAATATTATGAAAATATTGAAATAATTTTTTATATAATTAACTGGTTTTTTAATTAATATCAAGAAATTATGAAAAAAAGCATATATAAATGCAAAATATGGTATCGTAAAACTATAAAAGCTCAACCCCAATGCAAAACCAGAAAATAAAGCACAATCTTTTCTTTTCTCATCAATCGCTTTGAAATAAAAATAAAAAAATATTATGATTAACAGAACAGAAAGCATCCCTAAAAAGGCAAGACGTGAAAATGTCATATGCCATCTTGACGTTGCTAATAAAAAAGCACCTGCAAGCGAATATATGCCATTTTTAAATAAATGCTTTAATAAAAAATAAAAAGCTAAAATACTTAAAGAACCTGCAACTATTGAAACAGATCTCAATGAAAAGATTTCTATCCCAAATATTTTACAAAAAAATGCAGATATATAAAAAAACATTGAAGGCATTTGAGTAAATCTCGGGATAAAAACAACAATTTCATCATTTTCCAAAATATTTATAACTTCAATTCCATTTTGTGCTTCATCAAACCATATACCAGATGGGATATTTTTTAAATCAAATATACGTAAAAATATTCCGATTACAAGTATTAGAATAAGTATTATTATTTCTATTATGAATGGGATTTTAAATGTATCAGTATTTTCTTTATATTCGCTATTAAAATATAGAATTAAAAAAATAAATCCAGACAAAATAGATGATACTCCATAAATTACAAATTGTGAATTAAAAAAAGAAAAAATGTATTGAGTAATAAATATTAAAATTAATGACAAAATAAAAAAAATAATACTATAAAATTCTTTTTTTTTAAATTTAATATCTTTTGTCTGATATAAAATTAAAGATAAAAAAATTAAATAAAAAAGATATAATTTATAATTGTAAAAACTTCCAAACAATATATCAATGATAGAAAAAATAGATATTAAAAAAATGAAAAATGAAATAAAGTATATTTTCTTAAAAATTATCATATTTATTTAAAATAAAACTATTTGTTCGGTTTCAGGAATTCCATTTAAAATATTATAATCTTTAAAAAATTGGGAAACATTTTTATTTATATGTGTCCGTTTTATGATATCTTCAAGGGATGAAAATTTTTCTTTTTTTCTTTCCGCATCTAAAATCGCAGCTGCTTTTTCACCAAGTTCCGGAACTGTTCTTAAAGGCAAAATTATTTTATTATCCTTTACTCTAAAAACAAAAGGATAAGATTCATACAAATCTACATTGGCAAACTCAAAACCACGTTCTTTCATCTCAAAAATCACTTCTAAAACATCCAGTTGTTTTTCTTCTTTCTGATTTTTTAATTTTCTTATTTTTAAATCACTCATCCATCTTTTAATATCATCCGTGCTTAAAAATGCAAATTCATATTTAAACGCATCCAGTTGTCTGGTAAAATAATCAGCATAAAAATAAAGCGGATGATAAACTTTAAAAAATGCAATTCTCACAGACATAATTGCATAAGCAGAAGCATGTGCTTTGGGAAACATATAAGTAATCTTTTTACATGAATTAATGTACCATTCCGAAACCTTATATCTTCGCATTATTTCTTCATCTTCTTTTGAAATTGTATATCCCTTTTTCCTTACTTTCTCTGTTATATCATAAGCTTTTTCACTTGACATCCCTTTTTTAATTAAGTAATTCATAATATCATCTCTAACAGAAATTACTTCACTTAAAGAAATTTTTTTACTTTTTATTAACTCTTCTGCATTATTTTTCCACACATTTTCTCCATGGGATAAACCTGCTATATATATCAATTCAGTAAAATTTTTTGGCTTTGTTGTAAATAAAAGTTCCCTGGCAAATTTTGTTCCATATTCAGGTATACCAAGGGTTCCAACCGGAAATTCATAATTATCTGGATTTACTTTTAAAACTTTAATGTCACTGAAAATCTTTAGCACATTCTTATCATCAAGTGGAATGTCTTCTATATTTATATTAAGATCCTTACATAGTCTATTTAAACTTGCTGGTAAATCATGTCCCAGAGCATCTATTTTTACCATTGATTTTTCAAGCCAGTCATAATCAAAATGTGTGGTTATCATATCCTTATCTGGTGAAAATTGAATCGGTGTAAAATCACATATATCTTTATTTTCTGGTATTAAAATCAGACCGCCAGCATGTTGCCCGGTAGATCTTTTTACTCCCGAACAACCCATTGCAAGCCTTTCTATCTCGGCCTTACTTATTCTTTTTCCGGTTTTTTCAATAAATTTATTAATGAAATCCTTTTTTACTGCTTGTTCCTTAACTCTGACAATCGTTCCTACTCTATATACTCGCCCTTCTCCAAACATATTTATTACAAATTTATGTATATCATCCTGTATTTCGCCAGCAAAATTAAGATCAATATCAGGTGGTTTATTTCTTTTAAAACCAACAAAAGTTTCAAAAGGTATATTAAAACCATCGCGATTCAATTCATGTCCGCATTCAGGGCAATTCTTTTTTTTAAGATCTATACCTACAACTTCTGAATTAACAAACTCTATATATTTACATTTTTGACATAAATAATGTGGTGGTAGTGGATTAACCTCTGATATACCACATAAAAAAGCCACAAAAGAAGAACCAACAGAACCCCTGGACCCAACAACATAACCTTTTTCATTTGATTTATCAATCATTTTCTTTGCAATCAAATAAAGTGATGAAAATTTATTTTTAACTATTGCATCCAATTCTATATTAATTCTATCTTTTATTAAAGGGTGAATTTTTTCGCCATACAAACTAAATGCTTTTTCATTTGTTAATTTTACGATTTCTTTATCTGCGTCTTTTATTTCTGGCGCATATAATTCATCTGGAACTGGTCTTATATCTTTTTCAATTAAATTATTTAATTTATGTGGATTTTCAATTACAACTTCTCTGGCTTCTTTTTCTCCGAGATATGAAAATTCTTTAAGCATCTCATCTGTTGTCCTGAAATAAAGCTCTGCCGAAGCGTCATTTGCTATGTCATCATAACCCTGTCCCGCCATTAAAACCTGGCGGAATATTTTATCCTCAGGTTTTAAAAAATGTATATCACCCGTGGCAATTACTGGCTTTGAAAATTTTCTTCCAAGTTCAAAAATGTATCTATTGATATTTTTTATTTCATCTTCATCTGCTACTTTTTTTTCTCTTATCAAGAATTTATTATTTGTTATCGGTTGTATTTCAAGATAATCATAAAATTTGATAATATTTTCTATTTCCCGTTCTTCTCTTTTATTTAATATAGCCTGGTATAGTTCTCCCAAATAACAGGCTGTGCCCAATAGTAAACCATCCCTATGTTCATTAATGATTTCTCTTGGCAACCGTGGCTTTTTATAAAAAAAGTCAATATGTGATTTAGATACTAACTTATATAAGTTATAAAGTCCTATTTTATTTTTAGCCAGTATAATAATATGGAAATAACTATCTTTACGATAATTTTCTTTATCTAGAACAAGATATCCTTCCATCCCAAAAATTATTTTAATACCATTTTTTTTACCTATTTTATATGCTTCCGGAAAAGAATGAACAACTCCATGATCTGTAATTGCAACAGCTTCATGTCCCCATTTTTTTGCCATTTCAATGTAATCTTTAACATTTATTACAGAATCCATTGCGCTCATATTAGTATGAGCATGAAATTCTATTCTTTTTTCAACTGCTTCATCTAATTTTTCTTTTTTATGAACATACTGTAGTTTACGAACTGTTCCAACAAATTCTTCATCCCTTTCATCAAATTTAACATCAATTAATGCTCTTACAGTTTTCAAGTCAAACAATTCTGCCATTAATCTATCTTCTTTTCCAACAAAAGCTTTCAATTTAATAGAATTATTATAATCAGTTAAATAAAATGATAAAATAAATTCATCTTTTTTATATTCTCTTATATAATTCTCATTAATAAAAATATCGCCTTCAACAATATATTTCCCTTCTTTATCTATATCTGAAATGTAAACTTTTTTTCCTTTTATTTCTGGATCAGTTAAAATTTTACTTTCTTTAATTTCGTTGTTTGATTCCATTTCAACTTTAACAATATTCATATCCTTTTTTATAATATTTTCTTTTAATTTTATCTCAAATATTATTTCTCTGGAAAAAAATCTGTTTAGAATTTTTTTAAATTTGTTTTTGATATCCGGGTCATTAATTTTTTTATATACATAATCATTTGGACAATAAATTATTAATACATTATTAACAACTTCTGGCTTTACATTTTCAAACCATGCAGAAATATTACCGAGAAAATCAAGGAAAAATATCCAGTAATTTTTTATTAAGAAAAATACATCATTTTCATATAAAAAATTAAAAATAAAATTAACTTCAACCCCTGATTGTTCTTTTATATATTTTTTAAGTTCAATAAAAAAATCAGATCCAATTTCTTTTTTTATATCCACTTTTAAAATTAATATTTTAGAATTATATTCTAATATTTTAAATTCAACCGCATTAAAAATGTCCTCCATGTTAAAATTTTTAAAATTTTTTTGCAAATTTTCTTTTGCTTTATCCCTGTTTATTTTAATAATAAAATTATCCGGGGTCATATACTTCCTCTTTTAAAATACTGATACATTTACAATCTTATTTTAAATATATTCTTTATATCTTTTTTTAATTTTTTCTTTAACTCTTTATGCATACTTGCATAGGTTAATATAGCAAGCAAATAGTCATATTTATTTCCGGTATCGCATCTTATTCCTTCAAATTCATACGCCAGTATCCCCTGCTCTTTCAGTAAAACTTTTAATGAATCTGTTATCTGTATTTCACCCTTTACTCCAGGTTTTGTTTGTTTTATGTAATTAAAAATATTTTTAGGTAAAACATATCTCCCCACAACTCCAAGATTAGAAAATGCTTTATCTATTTGTGGTTTTTCTACCATATCAAGTATTTCAAAAATCCTGTTTTTAATTATTCTGGGCTTTATAATTCCATATGCATCTACCATTTTCCATGGGACTCTTTCCACACCAAGAACTGGTTTATTATAAATTTCCAGAACTTCTTTCATTTGTTTCATCACCGGTTTTTTGGAAAAAATAAGGTCATCTGGAAGAAAAACAGCAAAATAATCTTCGGCAATAAAATCCTCAGCATGTAAAATTGCATCCCCTAAACCACGTGCTTCTTTCTGTCTCACAGAATAAATTTTAAAATTTTGAGGGATTTTATTTAAATCCTTTATTTTCTCAATATATCTATTTTTATTTAAAAAATACTCAAGATAAAAATTTCTATCAAAATAATCTTCTATGCTATATTTTTCTTTTGAAGTTACAAACAATATGCTTTCTATGCCTGAATCTAAGGCTTCTTCAACTATAAATTGAATGGCCGGAATATCCCATATTGGCAACATTTCTTTTGGAATAACTTTTGTATATGGTAAAAATCTTGTTCCTAAACCCGCAACAGGAATAACAGCTTTTTTTATTTTCATAATAAAACCTCTCGTTTACTTAATTTTTCTTTTAAATATGTTCTTATTTCATTTGAATTTTTCATTTTCAATGCATTTTCTGCAGCTTCTATTGCATCCTGAAATTTTATTTTTCTGATTAAATTTTTTACATTTAAAATTGCAGCAGAATTCATTGAAAGTTCATCCACTCCTAAACCTACTAAAAGATAAGCAGCAACCGGATCTGATGCCATTTCACCACAAATTGATATCTTTAAATCATTTTTATGTGCATTTTCAACTGCCATCTTTATCAACTTTAAAACAGCCGGATTCAAATTGTCGTATAATTTTGCAACTGCTTCATTTCCACGATCAACCGCTAAAGTATATTGGATTAAATCATTTGTTCCAATACTAAAAAAATCAGCATGTTTTGCCAGTTCTTCAGAAAGCAAAACAATAGATGGAACTTCTATCATGGCTCCTATCTTTATATTTTCATCAAAATTTACTTTTTTAATTTTTAATTCTGCTCTCACTTCTTCCACTATTTTTTTGGCTTCTAAAAATTCTTCAACAACTGTTATCATAGGAAACATGATTCTAACATTCCCAAAAGATGATACGCGTAAAATCGCCCTTATCTGATTTTTTAAAATATTAATATTAACCAATGATAATCTTATTGCTCTTAACCCTAAAAATGGATTTTGTTCGGGCGGTATCTTAAAATATGGTAAATATTTATCACCGCCGATATCAAGTGTTCTTATTACAACTGGCTTTTTCCCCATCTTTTGAACAACCGTTTTGTATATATTAAATTGTTCTTCCTCTGTTGGCAAATTTGCCCTGTTGATATAAATGAATTCTGTCCTGAAGAGACCTATTCCACTTGCATTATTTTCTAAAACATTTGATACTTCTTCAGCAAATTCAATATTTGCATAAAGTTCTATTATTCTATTATCTAAGGTTTTACTTGCCAATCTTTTCATTTTTTTTAATAATTTGCTTTTAAAATTATATTTTTTTTGCTCTTCTTTATATGTATTTAAAACTTTTGGTGTAGGATTAACAATTGCAAACCCTCTTTCTCCATCAAGAATAACAAGATCGCCTGTTTTTACATTTGAAATAATATCTCTTACACCTACTAAAGCTGGAATCTCAAGGGCTCTGGCTACTATTGCTGTATGAGAAGTTTGCGTGCCTTTTTCTGTAATAAACCCTAAGACTTTTGTTTTATCAAGTTCCACGGTATCGGTTGGAGTTAAATCATCCGCAAAAAGAATAAATTTGCCAGAGACTTCCTTTTGTTCAATTGAATGTGTATCAGAAATATTTTTTATAATTCTATCTATTAGCCCGGAAATATCTCTACTTCGTTCTTTTAAGTATGTATCTGATATTTTATTAAAAAAATCGAGATAATCTTCTAAAACCTGTCCTAATGCAAATTCAATATTTACCTTTTGGTCCTTGATAATTTGTTCTGCTTTTCCAGAAAACCCAGAATCATTCAACAATTGTAAATAAGCAACAAAAATATCCGCTTCTTTAGAACCAATATCATAAATTATCCTTTCTCTTAAGTTCATTATATCAATTTTGGTTTTTTCTAATGCTGTTTTAAATTTTTTAATTTCATCATCTACAGATAATATTGTTTTCTTGTGTTTTAATATTTCTTCTGGTTTTTTAGTGAAAACCAGGGCATTACCTATTGCTATTCCCGAAGATGCTACTATTCCTTTAAACATTACTCTTCCTCTCCAAATTTATTTCGAACAATTTTCACCAAACTATTAACTGCTTCTTTTGCATCTGGTCCTTCTGTTTTTATTTCTATTTCCGACCCTTGACCGGCTATTAAAGTCATTAATCCCATAATACTTTTGCCATCAGCTTCAATGTCATTATTTCTCACTTTTATTGTGGATTTAAATTTTTCCGCTTCTTTTACAAATACCGCAACCGCTCTTAAATGAAACCCAAGTTTATTCATAACTTTAACCTTTTTTGAAAACTGCATTTTTACCTCATCCTATTATGTATGATATAATTATTGATAAAACAATAATTGAAATTAAAATACTTGATATTGCTGTTTTTCTTTTTAAAGCCATTATTATTAAAATAAAAATTATTATCAATAAAAAATTATCTATTGGTCTTAGTGATATTAAATTTAAATCTTTTTTATATAAATACCCTGCTGTAATAATACTCAATAAAATCATTCCTGTTATTTTTATAACTTTTATTAAATGTTGAAATCTGATATTCTGTAGTAAAAAAAAGAGTTTTTGATAATTATAGTATGACTCTATCAAAAGATAATATTTTACAAAAATCCTTGGCAAATTATAAATAATTATAGAAGTTATTGCCCCCCATATTAAAGAATCCGCACTGAATCCCATTAAATATGTATATCCTATTCCGCTTAATAAAGCAAATGGCTTTATAGCAGACCAAAAAATGGAATCTCCAATTGCCGCAAGCGGTCCCATTACTCCTATTTTTGCATTTTCAATTTCTTTGCTTTTCTTTTCTGGATCGGAATTATCAATATCTTCTTCTAATCTACTTACCATACCTAACACCGCTGATGAAAAAAATATATGGGTATTAAAAAATTCAATATGCCTTTTTATAGCCACCTTCAATCCTTCTATATTGTTTTTATATATAATTTTTAGAATATTAATAATTGAAAATAAAAAACCTATATTTTGTAATCTTTCAAAATTCCATGACGCCTGTAAAAAATTTAATTTTAATCCGCTTATAAGCAAAGAAAAAATATTAACTTTTTTCATTTTGTCGCTCTTTCATGTTTGAAAATAATATACGAAAAAATTACAAAAACAAAAACTATTGTCAAAATAATAAAGAAACTAAGATTTACTGCATCTTTTGCAAAAAAAAATATATATGATGGAAAAAACAAAATTCCGTAAAGCCTTGCACCTTCTTTTGAATATAACATATTAAACAAAACTGCCAATCCCACAACAGGCATTATCCAGAACGAAATAGTCAAAGATCTGATTATCTGTAAAGGTAAAGATAAATATATTTTTTCTGCTAAAGAAAAGCCTAAAATTATAATCAGTAAAAATAAAGTAAAATTCAATATGCTTTTTATAAATATTGAAAGCAACTGTATTATGATTAAATATGATGTTTTACATTGTTTTATTTTATTCTCAAAAAAATGAATTATTTTGACATTTATTTTTCTATGCCATATATCCATTTGACCAACAAAATATCCGCACGGTATACCGATTAACAAAGAAAACATAAAAATAGCATCTTGATTTGCATTTGATAATATTTTTAGAAAGATTACAGCATAAACTGTTGAAATAAAAGATATTGTAGTTGTGGAAGGCGGAACAAAAGCGCCAACTGGTGGATTATTTATCCAGATTAACTGAACTATACTGCCTATTATTATGCCTGCATTTACATTGCCAAGAACATACCCGGTTATTCCCCCTATTATAATAGGCTGAGAAATTAAAAACATACCTATATAATATGAATCTAATTCCAGTATCACAGCAATCAATGAAATTAAAAAAATTTTATCCAGTTCCATTATTTAGTTTCTTTCTTTTTAATTTTTTCTTCTATAACTTTAATTACATCTTTCTTTTGATCGGTTGGTACCATTCTTGCTTCTAAAACCACACCTTCATTTTTTATTAAATTTATATACTCTACATCTTTTTCATCCACATAGACAGCATCAAAAATCTGTATTTTCCCTTCGCCAAAATGCATCCCACCTATATTAATTTCAGAAACTTTTCCGCCAAATTTTATCATTTTATATGCATTTTCAGGTGATCTTAAAAGTAAAATTGTTAAACCATCATCAAACCCGCGTTTTTTAATAATTCCAGCCGCTTCTCTTATTGTTAATATGGATAACTTTATATCTGTTGGAGTTGCCATTCTAAATAAAAATTTTTGCAATTCGTTTACTGCTATATCATCATCAATAACTACTATATGATTTGCTTTTAATGCCTGCGTCCAACCAACAACAACCTGTCCATGTATCAATCTGTCATCTATTCTTGTTAACAAAATCGGCATTTTTATTTTTTCCCTTTATTAAATAATTCCTTCACATCAATTATGGTTTTTTCTTTCTTTTCCATAATAATTTTAACAAGTTCTTCCAAATTTTTATGCGAATACATTAATGCTTCAATGATCAAAGGTAAATTTACCCCTGATATAATTTTCACTTTATCATTTTTAGCATATAAAGAAAGGGCAACATTAGAAGGCGAACCTCCAAACATATCAGCAAGTATTAATACTCCGTCTCCACTTTCATTAAGAGAATTGACAGCATCCTGTAATTTTGAAGAAAAAAAATCAATTTTATCATCTTTTGAAATAGAAACCGCTTTTAAATTTTTTCTTTCTCCTATTATTAATTCAACAGTTTCCTTTAAAGATTGAGCAAGCGTGTAATGCGAAACTAAAAGAATACCTACCATTATCCCCTCCCGATTATGTAACAATAATTTTCATAATTATCTTAGTTAATAAATATGGAGAATGTCTTATATATTCTCCCTCGTCAATTAATTTTGCACATATCATTTTTACACCAAGTTTCTCAACTTCTTCTTTATCTATCTTTACTATATAAGAATGTTCAGCCCTGTATTTTTTTAACAAACTTTCCTTGGGAATCCCATTATTTACAATTACATAATCTATTACTTTATTACTACTATGTTTAAATATTGCTTTTATATGTTGTGATACAGTATATCCATCTGTTTCACCCGGCTGCGTCATAATGTTACATATATAAATTTTTAATATCTTATCATTTTCGAGAATTTCTTTAACTTGTGGTATTAAAAGATTCGGAATGATACTGGTATAAAGACTCCCTGGTCCTAGTATTACAACATCTGCAGATTTTATCGCCTTTAATGCCAGTTCATAAGGCTTGCAATTTGGAGGTATTATATGCACGCTTTCTATTGGAACTTTAGATTTAGTAATATTTGACTGCCCAAAAATTTCTTTCCCATTAATTAATTTTGCCTTTAATTTTATGTTATCAAGTGATACGGGAAAAACCTGTCCACGAATTGCAAGGACCTTTGATATTTCTTTTATTGCTTTTGGAAAATCCCCTGAAATTTTTGTTAACGCAGTAATAAATATATTACCAAAACTATGCCCTTTTAATTCACCTTTTTCTGTGAATCTATATTGAAAAAGTTTACTTAGAATGTCTTCTTCATCAGCTAATGCAACTATACAATTTCTTATATCTCCAGGTGGAATTATATTAAATTCCTTTCTCAAACGTCCAGAAGAACCGCCATCATCAGCAACAGTTACTATTGCGGTTAAATTTGATGTATACTCTTTAATGCCCTTAAGGAGCGTTGACAAACCTATTCCACCACCAATTGCAGCTATTTTAGGACCTCTTCTCAACTTAGCTTCTTTATATATCCGCGAAATAAACTTTTTATCCTTTTTAGGGAATACCAGAGTTAAAATAGAAAAATACGACCTTCTTAATGCGAGTATAATTCCAGCTATACCCATGAATAGAAATAAAAAATCAATAAATTTTAAGTGCTGTATCTTACGAAAAAAATCATCTATATTAATCTGTTCAATTCTTATATGTTCAACTAAATTGCCTAAAATCCCTGTAAATCCAAATGCAAATACAATAGTACTTAAAACAAAAAGAGTTATCCATCTCTTTATTCTTACTCCCGGATATATAAATTTATTTAATTTAAACATTCTTATCTTCCTTTTTCATCCAGTTTATTATCGTTTTATTTAATTCTTTTGCTATATTATGTCCCTGCGCTTTTAATCGCCTCATCATTGCCGCCACTTCAATTATTATGCTTAAATTTCTGCCAGGCTTTACAGGTAAAATTATTTTAGGTATCTTTACTCCTAAAATAGTTTCATATTTTTCTTCTATCCCTAACCTTTCATAATCTTTATCAATTTCCCATTCTTCTAAAAATATAGCAAGTTCAACTTTCTGTTGTTCTCTTATTACCCCTATTCCAAATAAACTTTTAAGATCAATAATCCCTACACCTCTTATTTCCATATGATGTTGAACAATATTGATTCCTCGACCAATAAGTTCTGTATCACCTAATTTAATAATTTCAACAAGATCATCGGCAATCAATCTATGCCCTCTTTTTATTAATTCAAGCGATATTTCACTTTTACCTATACCACTTTTTCCTAATAAAAGAACCCCTATACCATAGACATCTACAAATGTTCCATGTATGGTTATTTTAGGAGCCAATTTTTTTTCCAAATATATCATTGCCGAATTAATAAATTTCATTGTAAATAAAGATGTCTGTATAATAGGGACATTGTATTTCTCTGCTAATTCAATAAAATAAGAAGCAACTTTTAAATTTCTTGAAACAACAACACAGCATATTTTTAAAGAAAAAAATTTTTTAAAAACATTTAATATTTCATCTTTTTTTTGTTTTTTTAAATAAGCAAATTCTGTTTTGCCAAATACCTGAATTCGTTCATAAGGAAAATAATCAAAAAAACCTGTAAGTGCAAGACCTGGTCTATTTATATCAGATACAACAATTTTTTTTGTTTCTAAAAATTCTTTTCCTGCTAATATTTTAAGGTGCAAATCTTTCTTATTTTCTTCAAAAAATTGTTTAACAGTTATATAATTCATATTAAAGAAATGCCTCCTTAAAAAAGCATAAAAAGATTACTGTCTGACTACTGCTTCATTTTTTCTTCTTCTACTAAAATTGCAATAATATCTTCTTTAGTTTTAGCTTCTAATATTTTTTTTCTGTAATACTTATTTCTAAGAAAATTAGAAACCCTCGCTAAAGCTTTTAGCATAAGCCCAGCCGCTCCCTCTGGTGCGAGCAAAAGAAAAAATATATGAACTGATTCACCATCCAGCGCATCAAAATCTATGCCCTGCTTTGATACTCCGAAAGCACCTATAAGTTCTTTTGCACCTTTAGTCTTGCTATGAGGTATTGCTATACCCTGCCCAACTCCTGTACTTCCGAGTTCTTCTCTTTCCATAAGAGATTCAATTATTGCCTTTCTGTCAAGAATTGCTTCTTTACCCGTTAAAATATCAACGAGTTCCTCAATAACTTCTTTTTTAGTCTTAGATTTTAAATTAATTTCAATACTATCTTTTGAAAGAAAATCCTGTATGCGCATCATATATTCACCCCTGTAATTAATATTTGGAAATTGTTAAACCATATTTGCCATCTTTTCTTTTTCTTATAAAACAAACCTTATTAAAATCTATATTAAAAAATAAAATCATACCTTCTTTTGATAATTCTAGTTCTTCTATTGCTTCTTCTGTATTCATGGGTTTAGACACTTGTAATTTTTCTTCTACTATTTCATTATATTTTTCTCCTGTTGAGCTTGTTATATTTGATATGTTGGCAAGAATATTAATTTTTTTATTTTTTACTACCTTTTGCTGTTTATCTTTTAACTTTTTTATTTGAACTAAAAGTTTATCCTCTAATTTATCAATTGACGAATACATATCTGTAGTTTCAACTTTAGCAGATATATAATGTCGTTTTGACCTTAAATTTGCCTCTGCCATATGTCTAAATTTTTCAACTGTTATCACGACATGTAATTTACCGTTTTCTTTAAAATCAAAATAGTTATCTAATTTGGATAACTTTTTTTTAGCATAATTTTTTATTGCATCTGTAATATCTATATGCCTTCCAGTAAGGAGAATTTCCATAATTATACCTCCTCCTTATAATATATAACCATTAGATATTTTATTTTATATTTAAATTATATAAAATTATATTGTGTTTCTCTTCTTGTTAAATCAATAACAATATTTGTGTAATTAAAAATAGCATATAATTAAAGCAAAGTCAAATATTATCCATTAAAAATTTTTCATTTCCGCATACTTACAGACATTATTCCGAGTTGTTCTCTATATTTTGTAACTGTTCTCCGCGATATATTTATTCCTTCCTTATTTAGTATTTCTGTAATCTCGGTATCCGTTAAAGGAGCATTTTTATCCTCGCTGTCTATCAATTTTTTAATTTTTTCTTTAACAGCGTTATTTGAAATATCGCCATAACTCGTTTGTAATCTTTGTGAAAAAAAACTTTTTAATGGATAAACGCCTGATGGTAATTGAATATATTTACGAGACACTGTTCTGCTCACTGTTGATTCGTGAACACCAATAGCATCTGCTATTTCTTTTAAAGTAAGTGGTTTTAAACCATTTTCCGGATTAATAATATAATCTTTTTGAATATTCAATATCAATTCAACAATTTTCTGAATTGTTTTATTTCTTTTATTAAGGGCGTCCAATAATTCTTTTACATTTTTTTGATATTTTTCTATAAAATCTTTTGTTTTCGGATCTTTTTTATATTCTTCTAAATATGATTTGTTAACTTTAATATCTATTTCAGTTCCCATTATGTTTACTTTTAATTTTCCTTCTTCTTCTGTAACTATTATATCAGGAATTATATATATCGGTTTTTCATTTACTTTAAAATTTTTACCAGGGTAAGGATCGCATTCTTTTATAACTTTTTCTGCATTTTTTATATCATCTATAGTTACTTTATAAATTTGAGACAATTTTTCATAATTTTTCTTTTCTAATAATTCAAAATATGATTCAACAATTTTATATGCAAGAGAATCTGTGAGATTTTTATGTTTTAATTGAATAAGTAGACTTTCTACTGTATTTCTTGCACCAACGCCAGCAGGTTCATCAACACTTTGAATGATTTCTAACCCCCTTTCAAGTATTTCTTTACTTAATCCAGTCTCGCCTGATATTTCATCAAGGGTAATTGATAAAAATCCATTATCATCAAGTTCAAATATTATTGCTTTCACCGCATTATATAATTCCTGATTTTCTATATTCATTTCATCTAATTTTTCAAGTAAATAAGTTTGCAAATCAATCTGTTCTATCTGTTTTATTGAATTATAATGATAATCAATAACTTTGTTATATTCTTTGTTTTCTTCTTTTTCCTCACTGTCAAAAGATTCAAAAGTATTTTCTTCATCACTTTTATTTATATTTTCTTCTAACTCTTCTTTTGATTCTTCGTTATTAATATTTTTTTCTTCTGGTTTTCTTATTGTAATATCTTCAATAATAGGGTTATTAACTAATTCCTGATTTAAAATATCCTCCAGTTCCATATATGTTGCTTGAAGAATATCAAGACTCAATTTGGTCTCATGGGTAAGTCTTAATTGCTGTTTTAATTCCTGTTGTAAACTGAGATTATTATTTAAATTCATTTTATTTTTTAAATTTAAATATCAGTGCAGCCCCCAATGCCTTAAAAGTATCTGTTACTATAAATGGTAAAAAACCTGCTAAAAATGCCCTTTTAAAACCAAACCCATAAACAAAGGCAAGGTGTAAAACCCCAGACAAAAGTATTAAGACTGCCCCTGATAAAAATAATAAAAATATCTTTAAACAATTTTTACTTTTAATTTTACTATATATAAATGCCATAAAAGTTCCCGAAATTACAAAACCAATTAAATATCCAGCTGTTGGTCCTAAAAAAATAGAAGCTCCTGTAAAGCCAGCTGCAAAAACAGGAGCACCTATAAATCCAATAAATATATATAATAATTGTGAAATACTAACTTCTTTTGAACTCAAATAATAAATAGAAATAAAAAGGATAAAATTTTGCAAAGTAAAAGGAACGGGAGTAAATGGAACATAAATTTTTATCATTGCTCCGCAAAATGTCAAATATGAAAAAAATAAAACAAAAAGAAATTTTTTTAAAGGAACTGAAATTTCATATTCTTTTTTTAAAACATCAGTAAAATTATTCATAATACACCTCTTTTCAATGATAGTTAAAATTTTAATTGATTAAAATTTTTATGTCAAGTTAAATTAATTTCGTAATAGTTTAGCCGTTTGTGGAACAAAATTTGTCCAAATATAAATTTTCTGCTCTGTCATTTTAAAGTCAGGCGAACTATAACTTCTGCCTCCTATAATACCGTTATTTGAGCCTGGCAAAGCAATCTTGCTTTTATTACGATTACCTTCTCTCCTTATTTTTTTCCGTTTTCAACTGCCAGATTGCTTCCTTAAGTCTCATATTACCCTTTTTCCCTTCCGCCCTTCCGCCCTCCTCTTTCGGCTTCCTAAGAATGACACATCCAGGTATTTTCTTACTAGCAACCACACTTTTACAAGTTCACTTCTGGTGGCTGAACTATTACAAATAAATTTCTACTTATTATTGGTTTTGGGCAAAGGCAATCCCATCTTTTTTAATCTTAAATAATATTTTTCTGGCTCTTCTTCCGGTTTTTTTAAAGGAATATCAACTGTCTTCGTAATTTTTTTTATTTTGCTTTTTGATTTTTTTACTGTTATAAATCCTTTATGTTTACCCATTTTTATTTAAAATCATTTATTAATTTATTTAATTGTGCTTTTATTTTTTCAGGTAGATGATCACCAAATTGACAAAAAAACTTTTCAATTTCTTTTGCTTCCTGCAGCCATTCTTCCCTATTTATACTAAATAATTTTTCCCAATTTTCTTTTGTAAAATTCAAACCGGACAAATCAAAACTATCATATTCGGGAATTAGCCCTATTGGCGTTTGTTTTGCTTTTGCTTTATTTTCAACTCTATCAATTATCCATTTTAATACCCTTATATTATCACCAAAACCAGGCCATAAAAATTTACCATTTTCATCTGTTCTGAACCAATTTGCAGTAAAAATTTTTGGCGGATTTTTCAATTTTTTACCTATTGAAAGCCAATGCGCAAAATAATCTCCCATATTATATCCACAGAAAGGAAGCATTGCCATCGGATCCCTGCGTATTACGCCTACACTATGTGCTGCTGCAGCAGTTGTCTCTGATCCGCTGCGTGCTCCACTAAACACACCTTGTTCCCAATCAAATGCTTCTACGACTAATGGCAAAAGTTTTGTTCTTTTACCACCAAAAATTATAGCAGATATAGGAACTCCTCGCGGATTATCATATTCTTTTGATAATGTTGGGCAATTATAAATAGAAACTGTAAATCTGGAATTGGGATGGGCAGCCTTTGCACTACTCCCTTTTTCCCATTTTTTACCCTGCCAGTCCATTAAATTTTCTGGTATTTCTCCATCCAGTCCTTCCCACCAGGGTTCATTTGTATCTATATTTATAGCCGTATTTGTAAAAAGGATCGGATAAAAATTTTTATTTTTTAATGTTCGCATCATATTAGGATTTGTTTTCATTGATGTTCCCGGTGCAACACCAAAAAATCCTGTTTCAGGGTTTAATGCCCATAATCTGCCATCAGGTCCAATATTTAACCAGGCAATATCATCACCGATTGTCCATACCTTATAACCAGGTAAAGCAGATTGAAGCATCGAAAAATTAGTTTTACCACAGGCAGAAGGAAATGCTGCAGCAATATAATATATTTTATTATCCGGTGTTTCAACGCCTATTAAAGCCATATGTTCTGCAAGCCATCCTTCTTTAAAACCAAGCCAGGATGCTATTCTTAATGAAAAACATTTTTTTCCTAAAAGTGCATTACCACCATAACCAGATCCAATGCTATGAACCAAATTTTCTTCTGGGTAATGAATAATAAACCGTCTTTCTGGACTAAAATCGCCAACCGAATGCAAACCTTTTACAAAATTATCAGAATTACCTATTTTTTCAATAACCTTTTTACCCATACGGGTCATTATTCGCATACTTACAGCGACATAAGAAATATCTGTTATTTGAACGCATGCCTTTGCATAAGGAGAATCCGGATGCCCCATCATATATGGTAAAACATACATTGTTTTCCCTTTCATAGAACCATCAAATAATTTTTTCATTTTTTGTTTTGCTTCATCAGGATGCATCCAGTTATTATTAGGTCCTACCACATCCTTATCAGGATGACTGATAAAAGTTAAATGTTCTGTTCTTGCAACATCCGTTGGATGACTTTTATGATAATAAGATGATGACCATCTATTTTGATTTAATTCTTTAAAAACTGGCGTGCCTTCTATTTTTTCTTCTTTTATTCCTATTTCTATAATTTTTCTTGCTTCTTCTTCGGAACCGTCACACCAGTGAATTTTTTTTGGTTTGGTTAAAGCCGCCTGCTCTTCAACCCATTTTTCAAGTGGGGTAGCCATAGTAAACTCCTTAAATAATTTAAAATTTAATAAGTTTTATCAAAAATACAAAAATCTGTCAATTAAAATCGAAATAGTTTTTAATATAAAAATTAAAACCTTTATTGTAGTGACAGGTTGCGGCCCATCACTGCAAGATTATTATAGGGTAGAAACAAATTAGTCCATATATAAATTTTTATTCTGTCATTGCGAAGTCAGGCGAATGATAACTTCTGACTTCTATTCCCTCATTTAATGAGCCTAACAAAGCAATCTTGCTTTTATTACCGATCGCCTTTTCGCCTTGTTTTCTTACTCT
>DYJU01000033.1 GCA_020722985.1 Candidatus Methylomirabilis sp. | reverse complement strand
AGAACAAAAATTTATTTATTGGCTAATTTTATTCTACCAGTGGCTAAACTGTTACCTTATAATCTCTCTAATTTAAAAACAAATACTATATTTTTTTATTGGTAATTTCACCTTACAATTTATTTTCAAACCGTAAATCGTAAATTATTTTTAATCGGCATACGGCAATCGTCAAGGTCTTTTTGTTTCTTGACAATTAATTCAAACGTGATATTATATTTTACAAATTTAATTAAAAAAGGAGGTAAATATTATGAAAGAATTTAAAGGATCTCTAATAGGCAAAAATAGAAAAATAGCAATAGCTATATCCAGGTTTAATGAAGCGATAAGTAAAAATTTACTAACAGGCGCAATTGACTGCCTCACACGTCATGGGGTTTCTGATGATTTTATAGATGTTTACTGGACCCCTGGTTCATTTGAAATTCCAACTATTCTTTCAAATTTGATAAAAAAATCAGAATATGACGGATTTGTCGCTTTAGGAGTTATTATTCGTGGTGAAACTCCACATTTTGAATATATTGCTTCTGAAGTATCAAAAGGAATTGCTTCTTTAAGCATTCAATCTGGTATCCCTATTGGATTTGGTGTTATAACCGCTGATACTGTGGAGCAGGCAAATGATAGAGCAGGTATTAAAGCAGGTAATAAAGGTTGGGACGCAGCTTTATCAATTCTTGAAATGGTTGATTTAATAAACAACATATAAAACAATATTTTTATAAAAGAAGGAAAAATGGGCATAAGACGCGCAGGAAGAATTATAGTTCTTCAGAGTTTATATCAACTTGATGTTGCAAAAAAAGAAATAAATGAAATAAACGAATTTATTGATAATTATTCTTATATTGAAACTATTGATGAAGAAAAACCAAAATTCCTTGATAAATCTAAAAAATTTGCTAAAGAACTTATTAATATTGTAATTACTCATATAAATGAAATTGACGAGTTAATACCACATTATTTAAAAAACTGGCAATATGATAGAATATTATCAGTTGATAGAAATATTCTTCGCCTTGGTGTTGCTGAATTATTTTATAGACCTGATATTCCGTATAAAGTTACGATTAACGAAGCAATAGAATTAGCAAAGCGATTTGGCGATGAAAAATCAGGTGGATTTATAAATGGTGTTTTAGATAGTATTGTTAAAACAGAGAAAGATAAAAACGAAATTTTAAAAAATAAAATTTTAAATAAAAATAATATTGTTAAAGAAGATTAAAAAGGTAAATCAATGCTTGATAAAAGAAAAAAAGACAGAAGACAAAAAAATATAAAAGTAAAAATAGACAGGAGAAAAGGGCCAAGGCGTTTAACATGTGATTGTGGCGGTAAAATTGAAGTTATAATAAAGGGAAATTCTCACAAATTTATCTGTTTAAGATGTGGTAAAAAATTTTAATATCTATCTTGCTATGTAATAGTTCAGCCACCAGGAGTCCACTTATAAAAGTTCAGATATTGGTAGAAAATCCTTAAAGGTGTCATTCTTAAGAAGCCGAAAGAGGAACGTAGAAAAAAAAATAAGGACAATGTGAGGCTAACAAAGTAATCTTGCAGTTAAAAAACGAAAGAATACAACACGAAAAGGCAACCGAAAATAAAATCAAGATTGCTTTGTCAGGCGAAATTTAAGGTGTAATAGAAGATAAAGGGACTCGTTCACCTGATTTCGCAATGACAAATGAAAAAATTTATTTATGGACTAATTTTGTTCTACCAACGGCTAAACTATTACCTTGCTATTATAACTTTTCCGCTTTCACTTTTCGCTTTATTACCGACCTCATCTTCAACTGATAAAATATAATAATACACGCCATTTGAAAATTTATTTATTACTTCTCTCTTTATTATTATTTCATCTTTTTCATTAATATTTTCTTTTGTTAGGCTATAAATAAATCTGAACGCGGTTGTATATATCTTCATCCGAATTATTCTGGCTTTTTTACTTAATTTAAACTGGAATTTTAAATCATTGCCATAATTGACAGGATTAGGATAGACCCTTACTTTATCTATAAATTTTAAAATATAATCATCACCAATTATTATTGGTGTATTTGTAGGCGTTATTGGTGTCAGTGTCTGTGTTGGTGTAAATGTATCTTGTTGTGTAGGTATAAACGTATGTGTTTGTGTAAAAGTAATAATATTTGTATTTGTGCTGGTCGCTGTAGGTGTAAAAGTAAATGTATTTATTATTATTTGTGTATTTGTATAGGTAAAAGTAGATGTTATTTGCTGGGTGTTGGTATAAGTTGCTGTTATTTGTAGCGTTAATGTTGCTGTAAAAGTAAATGTTGCGATTGGCGTTGATGTATTTGTAATAATAGGTGTATTGGTAAATGTTCCTGTTACAATATTTGTATTTGTAAATGTAAAAGTTGATGTAGGGGTTGCGGTTGATGTTCCTGTAATGGATGTTGTTGCCGTAAAAGTAGAAGTTCTTGTTAAAGTTATAGTAAATGTATTGGTTAAAATGGGAGTATTTGTATATGTTCTTGTTGAAGTTTGTTCAGAAGTATTTGTTCTTGTAAAAGTTATAATTAAAGTTGATGTATTTGTTGGTGTTGATGTATTAGTTGATGTATAAGTTCTCGTAGATGTAGGTTGTAGAGTATTGGTCATGGTAGATGTTGGTTGTTGTGTATTTGTTCTCGTCGGTGTAAAAGTTGATGTTGGAACTGGTGTGTTTGTTCTAGTTGGTGTATAAGTTGATGTGGGTTTTGGTGTATTTGTTCTCGTTGGTGTATGTGTTGCTGTGCCACCAGCACCAGGCAAAGAATATTTTCCTACCTGACAATATTTTGCTACTGCTAACCTTATATAACCTCCATCATTATCAGAATAATTAGATGTTGCCTGTCCCCATGTATTATACCCTGGAGCACCATTTGTATTTGTAGAAGGATTAGTAATCCCATCATTGGGCCAATCTCTTAAATGTGTCATATCATTAGGATTTACATAACCATCATAACCGCCTTCTCCGAAAAGAACAGTTATAATACCTTTATTTGCCCAGAAACCAGGACCTTTTGAAGTGTCAGAAAGAGAATAAGCATCTCCTGGAGTTCCTGATGAACCATTATTTGATGCAGATGGCAAAAATTCCTGTGCGTGATTATCTCTAAAATGATTATTTGAATTATTACATGTTTTAAAATATGTATTTCCAACAGGTATCTGCCACATTATTCCACGCCTACCTAAATTGATTGATACTCTATCAACAATATAGCCAATCTTCCCCCAACTCCTGTAATTTGTAAAGGTATGTTCTGATGATGTCCATCTGCTTGAATCACCCTGTTTTATATAATACCAGTCAGCATCCCTATCAGAAGGATCAACAAAAAACAAATCATATGATTTACCATTTTCTATCTGTGTAATAAATGTGGTCATATTATCAACATGAGAATTTACAGTTGCCTGATCCTGGGAATCTTTAAAAATATCTGCACCTGTTGCCCAGTGGGTAAAATGATGTGCCAGAAGACATTTTGATGATGCGTATTGATTTTTTATTCTGTATAATGCTTCTGACCAACCCTGTATTGTATCTGGTAAATTATTTATATTAACACCATCACATACTTCATCAAAATTTGAACTACCAACAGCAACAACTCCATTTTGTGTAGGTGTTTTTCCTTCCTGTTTCCAGAAACCAAGTAGATCCGGTTCTATATGAACTATCACTTTTTTAGTTGAATATTGATTTATTATCTGCATTAATAATTTAAAATCATTAAAATAATTTGTCATCCATGATGAATTTTGATAATTTGATCGTTGATATGGTGTATAATACCATGTAAATACCTGTATCTGACCTTTTCCTTCCCAGTATTGGAGTTCCTGCTTTGCCCAGCCGCCTCCTGATACCCATCCTGTCCAGCCAGGCGTTAAATACTGATAAGAATAATCCCAGCAGGTTGTTCCTTGATTATCTTTCCAAAAATGCGGTCCATAAGAAGCATATTGATCTGCTTTATCAATTGCTCCAAAGCCAAAAGTTGAAGGCAAACCCGACGGCACATTGCCACCATAACCAATAATATTTGAAAAACCTAATAAAATTACTGATAAAATTAATAAATTTTTTCTTTTCACTATTAAACCTCCGTTTCATCGTCTTTTAAAAGAAAAAATTCATTTATTTAGACATCATTTAAACGATTAAGTTTCGGTAAAAAAATAAAAAAATTCTATTCTCTAACAGAAAAATTAGTTCATATAAAAATATTGGGAGAATATATTTCTCGTCAATCTTTTTTATAGTTGTTATTGTATAATCAGACAAACCATAACTTCTAAATTTTATTGCCCTGTTAATTTTCGCCTGACAAAGCAATATTGCTTTTATTACCAGATGTCTTCTCACCTTTTCTGCTTTCCATATTTAACTGCAAGATTGCTTCGTTATGCCTCCTGTTATCCTTATTTTCCTTTTTACGCTTTTCTTTCGGCTTCCTTAGAATGACAAGTTTTCTATAAGTGACCGACCTTTTATAAGATTACTTTTGAAGGCTTAACTATTACAAGTTTCCTACTAATATTAAACTTTTACAAGTTGACTCATAGTGGTTGAACTATTGCAAATAAAAGATATGGGATTTTTTCAAAAATATGGCAATCTACTATATTTTTGTTTTTGAATCGGAATACAGTAATCAGCAACCAGCAAAGTATTTAAAAAAACCCTCTTTTTATCGTTTTGGGTTTATTATCATCTTCATCATCTTTTTTATTTGATTTTTTCTGATTACTTTCAAAGGAAGGCAATTTCCCATGTTTTATTGTTGTTGAAGGTTTTTGGATATTGGTTTTCTGCTCCCCAATATTTTTAATAGGTTGAATTGGCTGAACAGGTTCTATTGTTTTATCAGTATGCGATGTTTGAGAATAAGATTTATTAGTCGGCTGATTAAAATTAACTTTTTTAGGTGGTTGTTCATGAAATTCAGGCATTTTATCAGTTGGCAACTCAACATTTTCACCAACTGGCTTTATTATTGTTTGTCTTAAATATTCTGGTGGGACTTCTTCGTCAAGATTATCAATAGCACTTTTTATATGATGAGTTATTGGATCAACAAAAATTTTATCTGATTTTTTTTCGTTTTTTTCTGATTCAAAAGTGATAGTTTCAACTTTTTCATCATCAATCCGTTCTATTAAAGGTTCTTCTGGTTTTTTCTTTTCAATTATTGGTTCAATATTTTGAGGACTTATGGTTTGCTTTTCAGTAATATTTTGCTCTGGTAATTTAACTTTTTCATCAAATGATAAATCCTGTTTAATGTTTTCCATAGGTGAAATTGATTTTGTCTGGGGCACTGGTTCTTCAATACTCGCCTTTTTCTGTTTCATTTTTTCTTTTAATCGCCTTAAATATTCTTGTGGATCCATTACAGGTGCTTTTGTTTGTTGTTTATCTGATTCTTTCAATACTGCTGGTTGTTGCGTAGTATCAACTTTTTTTGTTGCCATTTTTTCTTTTATATTTTTTAAATAATCTCGCATATCTTTTTTTTCTGATTTCTGCATTGGTGCCATTTCCTGTTCTTTTTTCTCTTCAGTTAAAAATGGAGCAAAAAGTTCTTTTACCTGCTCCAAAGTTATGTTTTTCATCTCTGCAATTCTTTGCATGCAATCATCTACTGTTGGTCCATGTTCTATTATCTTTATCTGCTTTGTAAATTCTGCAATTGCCTTATCCACATTACCGCGGTTTTGATATAATTGTCCGAGCATATAATGGGAATTAGTATAGGTTGGATCCAGACTTACCGCTTTTTTATAAGCAACAACCGCTTTATCCGGATTTCCCATTTTATCATAAAGTAAACCTATAGTATTATATAATTTTGCACTTTTAGGATTTAATATTATGGCTTTTTCAAAGGATTGGATTGCTTTTATATAATCTTCTTTGTATTGAAAAACATAACCTAAATTTATATAAGCACTCATATAATTAGGATCTATCTTAAGAGCATTATTAAATGCCTCTATTGCTTTATCATACATTTTCCTTTCCATATAGGCAACACCGAGGTCATGCATATCCTTTGCTTTGTGCATATTTTTTTTTGCAGATTGTTCTAATTCTTTTATAGCATCATCAATGCCAGATGATTCTTCTTTTAAATATGAACTTATACCAAGATGATAAAGACGTTCTGAATAAATCGGATCTAAATCGCTTGCTTTTTTAAAATTTTTCAAAGCTTCAACGTAATTTCCCATTTCAAAATAAATATTTCCACGGTTATTATAAAGTAAAGCAATATCGGGATTTTGTTCTATACCTTTTTCATAAATAAAAAGTGCATCATTGAATTTGCCCTGCCTTGCAAACATCAAGGCAAGATTATTAAATGCATTTACATGTTTTGGATTCTTATTTATAAGTTTTTTAAATGTTTCATAACCTTTTTGGAAATCTCCAACATCAGAATAAGTGCATGCAAGGTTGAACAAAGCATCTTCATTGTCAGGGTCAAGTTTTATAGCTTTTTGAAATTCTTTTATTGCCTTTTCGTTTTCATCCTTATTGGCAAATCCTATACCTGCCTGAATAAATTCTTTTATTTTTTCTTCATCTGATTTAAATAATCCCAAAGCAAAACTCCTTTATCCGAATTTTTAATCTGGCTGCCGGGGGTGGAGTCGAACCACCAACTCTCTGATCCAGAGTCAGATGTCCTGCCAATTAGACGACCCGGCAAAGCAATTATATTCTACAATTTTTATTTATTTAGTCAATTATAAAAAACACAAGATATGAAAAAAGGGCGTCCTTCTTTATAAAATAATAGTAATAATTAAAGCATTTAATTCACTAAGTAGGTGAAATTCTATTTTTCAACTGCCAGATTGCTTCGTCTGACTCATACGCTCTTATTTCCCCTTCTTAACTTCTCTTTCGGCTTCCTAAGAGAATGACAACGCCATTTATTTCCTTATTAGTAGTCACACTTTTACAAGTTCATTTTTGGTGGTTAAACTATTACTTAAAATTTTATTAGATAATTAATTTATATTAGCAAGTAAAATCGTTATTATTACAACTCTTTCTTACTTATCCCCGTAAATCGTAAAGAATTAATATCTGGTATCTGGCACTTTGCTTCATCTTCTTGCATAACAATAAATGCAATTATATTGACATGAACCATAAGTTCCTATATCTTTACTCTTTATACATCCGCATTCTTTTCTCTGCCCTTTATCCTTTAATTTTTTATACACTTTTTCTCTATTTTTATTTTCTGCTTTTACATAATCCATCAAAATCTTATCATTTTTAAATAATCTTATAATTAATTCATCATCTATGCATTTATTATGTTGAATATCAAATTTACCTAAATCAATTTTTTCTGCACAGGTTGCTATTTTTAAATTCCATTTTTCATTTAATCTATGCAATTTTTCTGCAAATTCTTTCATTTCTTCTTCTGTAAATTCCCTAAAATCTTTCATCCTTTTTTTTACTTTTTTGTATTTTTCAATATCAACAAAACTTATCACTAACTTTTCTGAAAAAGGATTAATTTTTTCCCCAATATTTTTAATACGATTTAATAATATATCCACAGTTAAACCCTGCCCTAAAATCAATGGATCAAAACGCCATATAATTTTTCCTTTTCCAATTGATTTGGATAATTTTATAAAATTTTCAATTCTTTCATCTAATCCTGGCAGTCCTGGTTCTAATTTTTCCTTTTCATAATCATTTAAAGTATATTGAAAATAATAATTTATACCTTTTTTATCAAAAAATAAAAGTTTATCTTGATACTCCTGTGGATTTTTTGTCCAGAAAACTATTAACCTAACTTTTTTAAGTGATATTACCTCAATCTTTCCATTATAAGGATTTCTTTTATTAATAAAATTAAAAAATTTAAATTTATCAGTAAGCCATCTTAAATAAAAGGCAGGTATATCAGAAACCCTGCTTGCTGATATTATAATTGGTTCAAGCATCAAATTATAAATTTATGTTATGTATTTAATAAGTTCTATTTTATTTCTATTTTTCAAACGCTTATAATTTATTTTTTCACAAATAGTTCTTATTGTTCTTATTCCTAATTTACCTTTTATGCCATCTTTTAAAAGGTTCTGTTTATCAAGTGGTTCGTATTCCAAAATATTAAATGGCTTTGCTCTGTCAATAACCACGACTTTTATTTTTTTATCATCAATTATAAGTTTCAAATGTATTTTGCCACTTTCTCCATCATAACCATATTTTGCAATATTGGAACATATCTCTTCAACACATAATTCAAGGTCATAAATATCATTTTCAGAAAGATTATTAAGATTAAGTGAATTTTTTAAAAATTCCCTTACCACCTGTAAAGAATCTATTTTTGCATCTATGTCAATCTTAAAAACCTTCTTCATCTATTCGCCCACTATTTGGTTTATTATTTCCTTGTCTGAATCTTTTAAAATTAAAAATTCTAAACCTAAAGCTTTTTTCCCGGATTCCAGATCTTTCACCCATTTTATTTCTGCAAAAGTTGTTATGGGTTCAGTTTTCTGGTCAACAAAAATCTGAATTCTTATGATATCTTCTGGTTTGCCTGCCGTATCTCCTTCTATCCTTATACCACCTATACTGATATCTAAACTTTCACCAACTTTTTTAATAAGTCCCTGCTTTATTTCTGATTCTTCTTCGGCACTTATAATTTTATAAATTACATTGAATTTTTTTTCAACCCTCTTATGTTTTCGTCTCTCAATATAAAGTTCCCCTTTTTCCATTTATTTTCTCCTTTCTTTAAATTAATGTAAAATTGTCTTTTCAGATTCTAAATTAACTTCTTTTACTTCAGAAATTATTTTTTTTGTTATATCTTTTTCACTTCTTACTTTTTCAGACATATTATCCATATTTACAATAGTATTTTCAAGTTTATTTTTAATCTTAATAGATAAAGTCTTAAGTAAATCACCATCAATTTTGTTCTCGTTTATTTTAACAAAAAGGTCAGAAAGTAAATTTGATATTTCCGATAAAGTTTGCACTATATTTAAAAATGTATCACTTGCATTATATACAACTTTTATTGCTTCTTCTATTTTACTCTGCTTACTTATAACATTTATTGCCTGTTTGGTAAGTTGTTCGGTTTTAGTTAAAAAATCAGTCATTTCTGCTGTTGCTTTTGTTGCTGTTTCAGCCAGCATCCTTATTTCCTGAGCAACAACAGCAAAACTTCTTCCTGCTTCCCCTGCTCTTGCCGCTTCAATACCGGCATTTAATGATAATAAATTTGTTTTTTTAGTAATCTCAGCAATTGTTGATACAAGTTTCTTTATTTCTTTTGATGTTTCTTCTAACCTTGTAATAACATCTGCCGATTCCATAACTGCATTTTTAATATTTCCTATTGCCTGGATTTCAGAACCAGTTGCTTTGCTTCCTGTTTTAGCAGCATTTACAAGTTTGTTTATTTTTTCAGATATGCCTTTTATATCACTGGCCATCATATCAAGAACACCAGTAACATGATTTGTAATTGTCATAATTTTTTTCAAATTCTCATAATTTTCTTTTGTATTATCTTTTAATAATTTAATTTCCTTAAAAAGTATCTCTTTATTTTCATCAATTGTTTCTGCTTTTTTTCTTATTAAATCTGTTTTTTCTATTATATTTTTTAAATTTTTTATTTCTTCATTCTTCTTTGTTTCATAATCCTTTAAAAGTCCTGCCACTTCATTTAATGCAGTAAGATATGAATTGTAATCCTTGCGATTTTCTATAAAATTTTTAATTCCACTGATTTCTTTTTTGGTATATCTATCCACAAAATAAACAAGAAAACTACCTGATAAAGCGCCTATAGATGTGCACAATAAAAAAATAATAATCATCTGCAACAAAGAAAGCGGGATGATTAAAACAATAAAAAAAGCAGTTAAAATTAAAAGAATTGAAGGACTTAAGAAAAGAAAATATGTTTCATTGACGCTTAAATTTATTTTAAAAAAATTTTTTAATTTATGAACCATAACTTTTTATTGCCTCTTCTACAGTAGGAAAAGCATCAATCAAAGCATCAAATTCTAATAATTTAAAAACTTTAAAAACTTTTTCTATCATACATGCAAGTTTAATATCACCACCTGAATCTCTTGCTTTTCTTAAATATGCAACAAATACACCCCATCCAGCAGAACTTATAAAATCAGAATCAGCAAGGTCTATTATTAGTTTTACCTTACCCTGGTTTATTGTCTTTTTAATATTTTCTTCTAAAATAGATGATGTTGAAGTATCAATAAAACCTTTTGTTTTAAGTATTGTAACACTGCCTGCTATTGCTTCTGTAATTTCTAAACTCATCTTGCTTCCTCCTTTAAATTATTATTATTTATTTCCTTTCTGCCACTAAAAGCGATATATCATCACTCTGTTCATAACCTGCGACAAATTTATTTACATCTGTAATTATAGCATCAAGTATTGATTTTGAATCCTGTTTTATATTCTGTTTTATAACATCCAAAAGTTTTGGTTGTCCATATTCCTGATTTTTTGAATTCATCGCTTCTGTTATACCATCTGTAAAAGCAATAATTTTGTCTCCTTTTTCAATTGATATTTTTTCATTTGCTATTATCTTATCAAATCTTGGACCCGGATCAGCACCAATTGGAAATCCCTTTGGATTCACAGGCAATATAATTCCTGTATTTACCTTACAGATAAGGGTATCATTATGACCTGCTGATGCAATATCTATAACGTTTCTTACTATATCTAAAATTCCAAAGAAAATTGTAATAAACATCCCTTCCTTTAAATCTTTATAGATTATTGAATTTAATCTTTTTAAAATTTCTTTTGACTCCAAATCAGGAGATGCTTCAGATCTTAAAATACTTCTCGCCATAGTCATAATTAAAGCTGCAGGAACTCCTTTCCCTGACACGTCGCCAACAATAAAACAAAATTTTTCATCGCTTAATTTTAAAATATCATAATAATCTCCACCAACTTCTTTTGCTGCTTCATAAAATGCATTTATTTCGTAGCCGGGTATTTTAACAATATCTTTTGGTATCAGGGATAATTGTATTTCACGCGCCACTTCTAATTCTTTTTCCATTTTCTGCTGTTTTATCATAACATCCTGGGCTTTCTTTAAATCATGGGTCATCATATTAAAGACAGATGCTAACTGCCCTATCTCATTTTTACTTTTTACTTTAATAACATGACCTAAATTGCCTTTTCCGATAATTTTTGCGCCTTCTGCTAAAACACCAATTGGTTTTGTTATTGTTATACCCAAAATAAAAGCACCTATTATTCCGGCTAAAACCGCTACCAGAGAAATAATAATTATCCTGACATATGCTTTTTTTATGGCATCTTCTATCAGGTTATATGAAATTCCCACATTAACAATTCCGAGTTTTGCTTTACCTTTTGCTATCGCAGGCACTTCAAAATTTATAATTTTTTCTGATTTTTGTTTTATTATATTTATTTTATACGGTGATTTCTCAAGTTCTTCTAAAATAACTGGTTTTTCATATAAATTTCCAACGAGTTCTAAATTATTATGGGCTTTTATTATATTTTTATCATCAACAATAAAAGCATATTTAACACCTTTATTGGTCATTGCATCTGATAATATTTTTGCAATTGATAATTCATCTTCTGTGAGTAAAAAATCAGCTATGTTATTTGCAAGGTTTCTGGCAATTGTAAAACCCCTTTCTTTTACTTCATTTGTTAAATTTTCCTGCTGATTTTTTAGTATAAAAAAACTTAAAATACCGATCACACAAACTAAAAGGACGACAATGAAAAAAGTGATTTCCCATTTAATACTTGTATTTTTTTTCATTTTTTATCCTTTCCTGTGTTTTATAATTTTAATATTATTACCTTTTCTCTTTGATCTGGTAAAACTTATTTCATCAGCGCTTTGTTCCATCAGATAATTCCCAATCCTATCTTTTACAGCTTCTAAAATTACCTGTTCTTCTGAGTATGTCTTAAAATATTTTGTAAGTTCTGTGCTACCTTTATAATGCAAAAGTATAACAATTTTTTTTGGAGTTACACGAACTTTAATATTTATTTTTACTTTTTTAAAATCATCAAGTTCCAGTCTTATTAACCTATCGCAAGCTTCGTTTACCGCTATTATCATCTCTTCTTTTTCTTTTTCTGTAAATTTTTCCGTAGATAAAATATTCTCAAGAAATTTCCTTACTAAGAAAAAGTATTTAGTATCCTGCGGAACTTCTATTGAATATTCCACTGCTTTTTTTTCTTTTTTTTCAGACATAAAACCCTCCTGAAAGTTTATTTTAAAAAACAACAAATCGTAATTTTATCATTTCTTTTACAGTAACAATTTCTGCCATACCTGTTATGAAACATCTATCTTTGTTATTTTTGTAGTAATTTAGCTATTGTTAAAACAAAATTTAGTCAATATATAAATCTTTCAAAATTTCTATATTTAATATTTCAATAACTTTTTTCATCGTTGTCATTGCAAAGACTTATAGTGCTTTGTCATTGCGAAGTCAGGCGAATGATAACTTCTGCCTCCTATAATCCCGTAAATTTACGCCTGACAGAGCAATCTTGCTTTTATTACCGGATGTATTTTGCCTTGTCTTCTACCGCTTTTTAACTGCGAGATTGCTTCGTCAGCCACATACGCCCTTTATTTTTCTTACTATACACATCTTTCGGCTTCCTAAGAATGACAAGGTCATATATTTACTTACTAATAGTCACACTTTTACAAGTTCATTTCTGGTGGCTGAACTATTACCTTACTTTCTTCTGATTACTTTATTCCTCTCTTTTCCAATTCTGCAATTTCTGCCTGGGCTTTTTCAATGCTCTTTAATGTCTTGATATCAGAAGGATTTATCTGTAAAACTTTTTTCCAGTCAGAAATCGCGCCTTTTAAATCACCTGCTGTATATTTTTTCAAGCCAGCATAATAAAGCGTTTTTATCTCGGCAAGTTGCATCGCAGAAAGAACCTTTCCGCCTGCCGATTCTCTCAGTTTTGCCCTTGCCTTGGTTATATATTTTTTTATCATACTATTATTCGGTTCAATTTGCAATGCCTTATTAAATGCTGATAGTGCTTCGTCATACTGATTGTTTACAAAAAGTTCAACTCCTTTTGAAAAATATTCCCTCGCACTCCCTTTCATTTTCATTTTTTCGTTTACCCTTTCCATATATATCTTTACATTCTCATAATTTTTATCTATACTTACAACTTTCTTAAAACCTTCCAATGCCGAAATATAATTCTGGTTATTATAATCCTTTAACGCTCTGTCATAATATCTGCCCAAAAGTTTTTTATTTATCGTATTTTTCAATTCCTTTGCTTCCTTATAATCTTCATACCATTCAAATGCACCAGAAAGTTTATTTAAGGCATCTTCATATTTCCCGTTTTTATATGATAAATAAGCGTTATCATAATATGTTTTTGCCTTTGCAAGTTCTTTTTTCCTGAATTCCTCTTCTATAAGTTTTTTAACCTGCTCTTTTAATGCCTTTTTCTTTTCAATTTCCTGCTCGGGCAGAGTAAGCCCGAATTTATATGATAATGAAAACCTTGAAAGTGCGTCCATATATTCATTTATTATGTATGCATAATCAAAAGAAATTCCAGCAAAACTTAAACCACCACCAAAACTTATCCTGCTGTCATTATACCCTGCCCTTAAACTCAAAATATCAAAAAGCATAATTTCAGTTCCCACCCTGAATTTGAATTCAGTTTCTTCACTTTTTACCACATCAAACGGGATATTCAGTTTAAATGCTTCCGAATATATTTTCAGTAATAAACCGCCGGTTAAAGTCATTGGTAATTCTTCTTTTGAATTCTGCAGAGTAAATGAAGGTTTTATCAAATTATGCACAACAAATCCTAAGTTTATAAATGAAAATGGTTCATATAAAAATCCGACATCACCGCCAAAACTAAATGCATTTATCTTGTCAAGATTTAAATTAAAAATATTTATATTCATGCCAAAGGAAACATCATCATTAAGCCGTTTTGCATAGGAAATTGTAGATTTATATTCCTGAAAATTTATTTCTCCCAATTTAAAATCATTTTCGTCATAGGTTTCAATACCTGATGTATAAACCCGGTAAAGAGCAAATCCAGGTGAACCAAAATCCAGTATGGGTAAAGCATAGGTTATTGAATTATAAAGCGTGCCTTCATAAAGCGGATAGTGAAGCAAAGTGATATGCTGTCTTTCAAGGTTTGTAAGCCCTGCTGGGTTATAAAATACACCCTCTGAATCATCAGAGAGTGCGGCAAAGGCATTGCCCATTGCATAAGCACGGGTGCCTACGCCTTCAATGAACATGGAATCCATTCCGTAATCCGCGGTCTCGGCAAATGATGCCGTTACTGCCATAACAAGTATTAAACTTGCAACAATAATCTTATCCAACCTTTTCTCCTTTCTTTAGTTCTTAAATAGTTCAAACTTAGTTCACAAATAGTTCCGCCTTAGTCCTAAAATAGCAAATACTCTTTTAGAACATCTTTAATGGACTATTTTTGAACTCTCTTTAAACTATATTTAAACTCTTTTAATAATAGTTTAGCCACTGATAGAACAAAATTATCTAATATATAAATTTTTCGTCTTGTCGTCATTGCGAAGTCAGGCGAACAATTCCCTTTATCTCCTATTACACTATTAAATTCGCCTGACAAAGCAATCTTGCTTTTATTACCGGATGCCTTCTCTCCTTGTTTGCTTCCGTTTTTCAACTGCGAGATTGCTTCGTTCGGCTCATATTATCCTTAATTTTTCTTTCCATACTTCTCTTTCGGCTTACTCGCAATGACACAGCCAAGTGTTTACTTACTAGTAGTCACACTTTTACAAGTTCACTTCTGGTATCTGAACTATTACTTAAATTTTTTCTTTAATTAACGCAATACTGCTATTTTTATAATTAATTTTTTACTCCCTCCGGCAATATATTTTACCTCTAAAACACAAAGATATACTCCTGATTTTACCTTTGCATTTACTTCGTTTAACCCATTCCATGTATCTTCATAATGCAATCCCTTTGCTTTAAATTGATTTAAAATAATATTTTTAACAGATCTTCCATCAAGAGTGAATATTTTAATTGTAACATTTGCATTTGAGTTAAGATAGTATTCTATTCTTGTTTCCTGCTCTTCCGGATTAAACGGATTCGGAAAATTATGGAATGATTTTACAAGATCTGCCTCCTGAATGGATGTAACACTGGATTTAATATCGCCAAAATAATCGCCCTGGGCAGCCTGAATTGTGCAGGATGGATTCGTAATTAAATCGCCTTCTTTTTCAAGTTCTATGTAAAAACTCTCATTAGCATTTTCTTTTACATCTATTTTTATTATCATTGCTTTTTCATCCAATTTATCAACCCTGAAAGATAAAAGTGAAACAAATATCTTTCCTGATGTTCCTGTTGATACCATCCCATAAACTGTATTCCCGCCTGTATCTACAATTCTTAATGCACTTATCACCTTATCCGCTGCAAATATATTTCCTGATTTATCTTTAACCGTTAATGTAATACCCGTTATGTCTATATACTGCCCGGCATTTTTATTTTCAAAATTAAGTTTAAGTGCTTCAATATCCTTATCTCCACCTGCAACTGAAATCGGCATTAAATTAGTGTGACCAACACTTAAAATATACGTAGTCGCAATTTTTGAAACTGTTCCCGAATCAAGAGGAAACGAATCTCCATTTTGTGCGGATACTGTAATTCCTCCTGATGGATAATTATGAGCAGTTATGTTTTCAGGCAATGTTATTCTTGTCTTAAAATTGGCAAGGACAGTTGATGAAGATATATCAGCAACAAAATATACTGTTTTAGTATTTGATGCTTCAACTTCTATAGAATTTGAAAAATCAATATATATTGATTGGGGTGTTGTTAATGTTGTTGTTGTAATCCATCCATATCCTGTTTGCCCTATAAAATCTGAAACCCTTATATAACTTATCATATCTGCTGGCGAAAGCGTTGTGCCACCAGCATCAATAACTGTAACAGTTACACCCTCCACAATCACCTTTGACGTGCCTGGCCCACCTGGATTATATAAAGACAATGAAATAAATCTAACATCTGTCTGCCCTGAACCAACCTGCGTTGGAGCATAATTGCTATGCCATACATGAAGATCTGTTGCAGGTGCATTATAAACCCCTGCAATTCCTGTTTCCCATGGCATTGCTGGTGAAATTGTTTTTACAACTTCTAATTTTGAATTTTCATCCTTTATGGAAATATCCTGTTCTGTTTCTAAAAGCACCTTAAAATCATTTGCTGTTGCAGTTGATAAAATATCGGCATAAATAGTTATATAATGTGCTGATTGTGGAGAAATACTATAACTTGATATAAATTTAACTGCAATTTTATTACTCACCCCTGTTGTATTAGATCCAAGCGTTACGCCATTCCCATCTATAACATAAAGCGTATCTATAACTGAATTTGCTGATATATCAGTATCTGATACATTTTTTACTGTTATTGTTATCCCGCAAAATTCAGCATTTGCACTTAGTGTATTTAAAGTATCTTCTATTTTAAATGTAAAAAGCGGGACACGGCTATCGCCTCTTGTAATTACCGGCGAAAGCAAACTTGTAAAATTATTAAGTCCTATGTTTGATACTTTTGCTTCTATATATGTCAATCCGGATTTCATCGGAAAAACATCAGGCAATTTATTGGCAACATTTATGAGTTCAAAACTATTGGCATCCAGGGCATATATGTCTGTATTTGTATCAAGGCTCACCTTAAAATTATCATTTAAGTATGTATCTGCAATTCCTACCTTTACCTTTACTGTTACAGGTGCAGCAGTTGATATAATAATTGGTGCTGTCAGATTAACTGTTATTTTTGTTGATGAAAGCGTCGTGTTCGCTCCGTATACGGTAAGCCCATCTTCGCTTGTCACTGTTATTCCTTTTATAACATTTAATGGGTTAATATCTGTATCTGTTAAATCCTGTATATAAAAATTAATTCTTGTTACCATTATACTTGAAGTTTTTAAATCTCCTGCATTCGTCAGTATCAAATCCATCGCAGTAACATTATCCTGCCCCGAACTTACATTTGCCGGCATTTTATCCACATGGCTTATCTCAAGTTTTGTGGCTCTCTTTTGTATATATGTGACAGATGACGCTAATGGATACGAATAACCTGTTTTTGCGACAACAGTTACATAAGAACCTGAATTGAAATCTTCTGCATTTATATGGGTATCACTTTCTATTGATAATTTAAAATTATCCGCCATCGTTGTTGTGTTCCCTGTTATGTCTACTATACAATAAATCTCTTTTGATGTTCCTGCAGTTAAAGTCAATGGAGTTGTAAAATCATAAGCAAAAATACTGTCTGATGGTATTGCTGTTGTATTAAGGTAATCTGTGGTTAAATCAGTAAAAATAAGTCGTGTTATCGCGGTATCTGCTGATATAGTATTTGAAAGCGCATCCTTAACTGTTATGGTTATTCCCTTTATTATTACCGGAGAATATCCGGCAGGATTATTATTTTCAAGATTTAAAGAAAATGCAAATACGTCTTTTTGTCCGGTTGAAACAGTTGGTGGCATCCAGTCAGTATTTGAGATATTTATTGTATTACTCGGCTGTTGTAGTGAAATTAATTTTGTATTCATGGGGAATGTATCAGATGCATCAGGAGAAACTGAAGAGGCAACCTCAACATCTAAAGCCGTTGCAAGACTTATATAAAAATTCGCAGAAAATGTCGTGTCTTTAACGTCCACATAAACATATATTTCTTTATAATCCTGTGGAGGTATAGAAATCGGCGTTGTTGTCATGTTTAAATATAAATTACTACCTGAAAATAATGCTCCTCCTGAAATAGTATTTCCCGTATTATCTACTATTAAAGAAGAATCAATAATCATTCCAGCATCCGCATCATTATTCCATTCATCTTTAACAGTTAATGTCAGTCCTGTTATATATTCAGAAAACGAACCTATGTTTGAAAATTTAAATTTAAAAATTCCGATATCCTTTTGTCCTCCTGAAACAGTCACAGGTGAAAGGTCAGTATGTAAAACTAATATCCCAGGGGGATTTATTATTGTAGTATAACCTGACCTCATCGGGAACGAATCACCCGTATCTGCAACAACGGATGATATTTGATTACCGGAATTTACGTCTTCTGCGTAGCAGTCGCTCCCTTGTTTCAAGTCAAACTGCAAATATAACTCGTTTGTTGATGCGGCAATATCAGCATATAATGTCGCACCTATGTATGCTCCCGGTGCAATGTTCATTGCAGCAAGTGTAAGCGGTATGTATACTGACGAGCCCGAAGACGGCATGTTTACAGCAACACCGTAAACTGACGCACCCTCCAATTTAAGTTTTGTAATAACATTAGAAGGTATAATTCCCGCCCCTGTCTCATCTTCAACCGTTATAATAATTCCTTTAACCTCTATGGTAGAATAACCTGATGGATTTGGGTTTTTAAATTCTAAATACATAACAGGAATATCTGTATCTCCTTTATTAACCGTTGGAGTGATTGAGCCATAATGATGTATATTTAAAATCTGGGATACATTCTGTATTTCAGTATAAGAGGACCTCATCGGGAATAAATACCCTGAAGCAGCTGCAACGTTTATAATATCATAACTGTTCGCATCTCTTGCTATTACATTTGACCCTGTTTTTAGATTTATCTTAAAACCTGCTGCTGTTGCATCAGTGTTTATGTCGCATATTATAAAAACATCTTTTCTTTCCCCAACCTGCACGGTAATTGGTGTTGTAAGCGCTATTGACACAGAATCACCATAATCCGGTATTGTTATGACATCCCCATAGACAGTCCCTGCCGCATCCTTAACATACAATCTTGATATTGCAGTCTTGGGTATTATACCAGTGTCTGTATTATCCTCAATATTAACCGTCATCCTTGTTATAAGCACATTAGCACCGCTTGCACTTCCCTCATTTGTAAAACTTATCCTCATTGCGGTTATGGCCTGCTGGCCTTTGTTTACTGCAACAGGCATCATATCCTGATATGAAACTCTGCACATTGTCGCCTTTTCCTGTATTATTACAACTGAGGTTCTCATTGGAAAAGAATCACCGTTTATTGGCTGTGCTGTAACCGTTAATCCCGTATTTCTATCCCTGAAAGTAACATCATTATTTATTTTTATGGTTATCTGGAAAGTTCCGGTGCTTATTGTATCCACTATGTCAACATAAAGCTTGAGATCAGTTGTCTGCGATACCGAAACATAAGCAGGGGTTGTGAACGGCACGTAAAAAGAACTTGCAGCAGACGGAATCCCTGAGAAAAAAGCATATATATTACTTTCATCTCTTATCATTATTTTTTTAAGTGCTGTAGAGGGGTCAATCATAGTATTTGTATCATCTTCTACAGTAATTGTTATGCCTGTTAACATAATATCAGCAGTGCCTGTTATATTATAATTTGCAATATTTAATATTTCTGCAAATATATCTGTCTGGCCTGTTGAAACCGTTGTTGGTATTACGTCTGTATGCGAAATCCCGCCTGCTGAAGGCACAAGTTGTATCAAAGCATTACCAGAACGCATTGGAAAAGAATCAGATGAATCTGACTCAACTGTAATGGTCAAAGGCAATGCATAAACAGCACTGGCAGAAGCCAGGTTAAGCTGAAAATTCGCTACATAAGTATTATTTTTTATATCCACAAAAACTGAAGTTTCATTAAATGAAGATGCAGAAACTGTTATGTCCTGCGCAAAATTAAGGTATATCTTATCCCCGGTTCCCGGTATTGATGTAGTTGAAATGTTCGTATTTCCTACTGCATCTATTAAATATATTTTATCTATTATTTCTGAGGGGACAATCCCGGTACTGGTTATGTCTTCTACTGTCAGGGTTATGCCACGAATGGCAACAGGGTTATCTGATGCATTTGCAAATCTTAAAATAAAAGGTTTAACTCCTTTTTGTCCATTGCTCACTGTTTCAGGCATGGTGTCTGTATGAAGCACGGTTATTTTATTTACGGAAGATATATTTATCACGTCAGAGCGCATAGGAAATGTATCTGGTGCTTTTGCGCTAACCGTAACATACTGCATTTCGTTTTCATCAATTGCCCGGACATAAGATGCTGAATAAAGGTCAAGTCTGAAATTTGCAGTTGTTGCAAAGGCTGAAACATCCACTTTTACAGAACAGGTTACA
>DYJU01000032.1 GCA_020722985.1 Candidatus Methylomirabilis sp. | reverse complement strand
TTACCAGTAGCCACACTTTTCCAAGTTCACTTCTGGTGGCTGAACTATTACCTTTATCTTTTAAATCAGTAAACAACATATTACAATTGGCAGTGGTTTTTAGTTTTTCACCGCAAATCGCAAATCAAAAATCATAAATGTTTTTATTTTATAACAGTCGCACTCTGCAATACTGCATCAATTGTTCCTATAACTATCTGACTTTTTACTAAAACTGGCATTAAACGTTCATCATTGGTAAGCCATATCCAGATATCGCCTTTCTGTCTGAAAATTCCTTCATATTTTAAAAACGGCTGGATTACAACACAATCAAATTCACCTGCATCCACCGTTACTTTTTCATATCTTAATTTTTTTACAAGTATCTGATAAAACTTACATTCATCAGATGCAACATTTATATAAAATTCATCTTCACCTTTATACGTTGCACGAAAATAATAAAATTCAGATAAGACATCCTGAACAAATGCCGGTATATCACACTTTGACCCATCACTTTTTTGTGCATAACCTTCTTTGTGGAAAAATTCCATAAAACTATCATGCCTGTAACCACCTTCTTCTAAATGCTTGCTATATTTCCAGGAAAAAAGTCCCTTTACATCCATATATGATGTTATTATATCTCTTACTCTATAAAATGTTTCAAAAAATGGCGAAGTTCTTGCAATTGCTTCAATCCGATATACTTTTCTACCATTTATTTCTGTCATATCTTTAACATCTAAAATACCAAATCCTGCTGTTATATTAAAATATTTAACAGCAAAAACTAACTTTTCGCCAATACCAAATGCTCTATTCATATAAATAGGATAAGTAAATGTTTCTTTTAATTTTAAATCCTTGCTTCTTTTTATTATTAATATTGAATTTTCTTTTAAAATATATGGAGTTTTAAGATTATTATCACTAGCTATTTTTTTCCAGAATTTTACATTTCCATAATACTCTTTTGCCAGTTTAGTTAAAGTATCTCCTTTTTTTATTTTATATTCCATATCTGCTATTTTTGTTTTTTCAATTTTTTCAACTGCCTCTCTTTCTGTTCTTACTTCTTCTTTTATTATTTTTTCTTCTTTTTGAGTTTCTATGGTAGATACATTTTTAGGAACAGTTGAACATGAAATAAAAAAAATTAAAAATAAAATTAACAAAAAATTTTTCATTTTAAAAAGTTTCAATTTCTAAAAGTTTTTTTAATTCTAATATTATCTTTTCAAGCGAAATATCATCCATTTTTTTATTTTCTTCCTGCTTTATAATAACTGATTTATTACCGAGCGGTGCCCAGCGTGAAGCCAAAACGCCTTTGTCAGGAAAAAAAGATAGGGTTTTCTTTTGAAGTGCTGCTGCTATATGCATAGGACCTGTGCTTCCGCTTATAAATACTTCGCATTGTTCAATAAGTGCGGCTAAATCTCTTATTGACAACGGATTCTCCAGAATATGTATATCATCAGTATTTTTTACTTTTTGTCTGAATCTTTTTATTCTTTCCTCTTCAAAAATTCCATAACTTACTAAAATCTTTTTACCTGTTTTTAAATAAATTTCATTTGCAACTTCTGCATATTTCTCAGGTGATAAATTATCAGCAGAACCTTTCCCGCCGATAAACATCATTATAAATTTTTTTTTAAATCCTATATCAACTATATATTCATCTGCCCTTATCCTTTCTACTTCTTCAGGATAATAAAATATTTTTTTTGCTTTTTTTTCACCTATTATGTCTTTGGCAAGATATAAATTCAAATTCGCTTCATGCAGGTTTGAATTTTTTCTATGTGTTTTTATTAATCTATTAAAAAATAAAGGTGAATACCATCTATAAGCAGTTCCTATGCGTTCTTTGATACCAGCAAAAAAAATTTTTAAAGCAACATTGAATCTCGGATAAACTATAATACCGGTATCAAAATCTTCTTTTTTTATCTTTTCTGACAATTTTTTATCTTCTATGTTTAATATCAAATCAATATCCGGATTATTATAAAGAACTTCTTTTGCATAATTACTCACCAAAACCGCAATGAAAGAATTTTTTATACTGTTTTTCAATTCATTTATTAGTGGAGTTGTAAGCAATAAATCCCCTATTCTGTCTGTCCTTGCTATTAAAAATTTTCTCATTTTTTATATCTTTCCAGAATGGTTTTAATTATATCTTTTGTAGAATGACTTTTTTTATCCCCAACAATTACAATTTTAATACCGTATTTTAAAGAAGTATCCTTTTCAGGAACGGTATCTTTAGTATAATCTGTTCCTTTTGCATGATAATGCGGTTTTAAAATTTTTAATGTTTTTTCAACGGTTGTTTCATTAAAAATAGTAACGTAATCAACAAATTCAAAAGAGGCCAAAATTTCAGCCCTCTGTTTTTCATTTATTATTGGTCTGCCTTTCCCTTTTATTTTTCTGGTTGAAATATCAGAATTTATTCCTACTACAAGTATATTTCCTTTTCTCTTAGCACTTTTTAAAAATCTTATATGTCCCACATGTATTAAATCAAAGCATCCATTTGCAAAAACTATTTTTTTACCTGACTTTTTTAATTTTTCTAAAATCTTTTTTAACTGCTCTCTTTTTTTAATTTTTTGCATTTTTTAATACCTTTTTTAATTCTTCCTGGGTTACAGTTGCAACCCCACGTTTCATAACAACAAGCCCACCACCAATATTGGCAAGATAAGCAGCATCTTTAATTGATGCACCACAACTTATCATGAGAGTAATTATAGAAGAAACCGTATCTCCAGCACCAGATACATCAACTATTTCATCGCTTCCAAAAGCCGGTATTTTATTAATTTTATTATTTTCAAAAATAACCATCCCTTTGCTACCACGTGTTATTATCATACCTTTTGATTTTAAAATATTTTTTAATTTTTTTATAATAATATCTATATTTTTTTCTTCGTATTTTTCAATACCAATAATTGGTCCTGCTTCTGTTTCATTGGGAGTGGCTGTTGTAATATACCTGAAATATTTAAGCATATATCTTGAATCAACCACAACTCTTTTTCCTTCTTTTGCAATTTTATTTATATAATTAATAACTCTTTTTGTTATTATACCACCGTCATAATCAGAAACCAGAATTCCATCCACTTTATTTTTAATATTTTCTATCACAGCAATAATTTCATCTTCCTTTTCTTTTGATATTTCCATTTCATGATACTTATCAATACGAACAATCTGTTGTTTTACAGTATGAACACTGCCAGCCATAATTCTCGTCTTTACAGGCAAAACATAATTATTATCCCTTATGATAAAAGAGGTATCAACTTTTTTGTCCTGAAGTATTTTAAAAATTATATTTGAATAACTATCATTTCCTATCATGGAAACAGGGACTGGTTCTGCTCCTAAATCTTTTATATTCATAACAGGATTTGCTCCACCACCAGCCAGATATACTGTATTTGAATATTTTAAAATAAGAACCGGCGCTTCCCTTGATATTCTTTCTGTTTCTCCATATATATATTCATCCAGAATAAAATCACCTAAAACAAGTATCTTTTTACTTTTAAACTTTTTAAACAAATTCAAGTATTTATTCTTTTGCATTTTTTTCTCCTTTAATAATATTTTTTGCTGCGCTTAAAAGATTTTTACATATAAAATCAGGTTTTGTAATTCTATCAATTTTTCTTTTTTCTTTTTTCCCATATCCTGTTAAAAGTAAAATTGTTTTCATCCCGGTCTTTTTACCAAGTTTTACATCAGTAAGTTTATCTCCTATTATAAAACTCTTTTTAAGATCTATATTAAACCTCTTTTTTGCCTTTAAAATCATACCGGGCTTAGGTTTTCTGCAACTACAATTTTTAAAATATTTTTTTATCTTTACATTTTCAGTATGATGCGGACAATAATAAAAGGCATCTATTGATAAATTATACCTTTTTAATTTTTCCTGAACAAATTTATGTGTTTTTTTTACAAAATCTTCTGTAAAATAACCGCGTGCTACTCCCGATTGATTTGTAACAACTATTAATTTATATCCATTTTGTTTTAACAGTTTAAGCCCCTGAATGTTGCCTTTATAAAAACTTACTTTTTTCAAATTACTTAAATAACCGACCTCTCTTAAAACAACTCCATCTCTATCTAAAAAAACTGCTTTATTGTTTTTCATTTTTATTTAATCTAAACTGCATATTATATAATTTTTTATAAAGTCCATTATTTTTTATTAATTCAGAATGCCTGCCCCGTTCAACAATTTTTCCATCATCTATGACTATTATATTATCCGCATGCTGAACAGTAGATAACCTGTGTGCAATAACAAAAGTAGTCCTGTTTTTCATAAGATTATTTATCGCCTCCTGAACCAATATTTCAGATTCGCTATCAAGTGATGAAGTTGCTTCGTCAAGGATAAGAATTGGTGGATTTCTTAAAATTGCTCTTGCAATTGCAATTCTCTGACGCTGCCCGCCTGATAATTTTACTCCCCTGTCACCTATTAAAGTATTATATCCTTCCTGCATTTCAATTATAAAATTATGAGCATTGGCAGTTTTAGCAGCATTTATAATTTTTTCTTCATTAAGTTCTTTCTGCCCATAGGCAATATTGGATTTTATTGTATCATTAAAAAGTATTGTATCCTGAGTTACTATACCAATTAAATTTCTTAAACTTTCTATTTTTATGTTTTTAATATTTATACCATCTATCAAAATTTCGCCTGAATCAACGTCATAAAATCGCGCAAGCAGATCAGCAAGTGTGGTTTTCCCGGCACCTGATGGTCCCACGACTGCAAAAATCTGTCCTTTTTTAATAATAAAACTCACACCTTTTAAAACTTCCTTTTCTTTTATATAACCAAATCTCACATCTTTAAATTCTATTTCTTTATTAAATTCATTTATCTCTTTTGAACCTTCTATATCCACTATATCAGGTTTAATATCAAGGATTGAAAAAATTCTTTCTGCTGCTGATAATGCCTGCTGAATTACATTATTCATATCATTTAATTTTTTTATTTGCGGATATAAACTGGTAAGCGTGCCTATAAACGCAAAAAATGTGCCTGTTGTTAATTCTTCTTTTATTACAGCTGTTCCTGCATACCAGATAAGAGCAGAAATACCAATTGCTCCTATAGTTTCCATTATAGGAGATGCCATGGAAGCAGCCCGAACTCCGCGCATCGTATAATCAAAAATTTTATGTAATTCTTCTTTAAACCTTTTTCTTTCATATTCTTCCATACCAAAAGCTTTAACGATACGAATACCATTAAATGTTTCATTAAGTATGGAAGTTATATTGCCAAATTTTTCCTGATAACCACGAGCAGCATTTTTCATCTTTTTCCCAAAAATAATTACAGGATATACAGCAAGTGGAAAAACAATTATAGAAATTAAAGCAAGTTTCCAGTTCAGATAAAAGGCAAGCCCTAAAAGTCCTATTATATTAAGGCAACTCCCTATTATATTACCCATAACATTTGCAATTGCTCCCTGCACCATAGAAACATCATTTGTAATCCTGGCAATTAAAACTCCAATTTTCTGGTTATTAAAAAAATTCATTGAAAGACTGGTTATATGTCTATATAAAGCATAACGCATTTCAAGTATTATTTTATTACCGACATAATCAATCAGATAGTGCTGGGAATAAAGAGAAACACCTTTTAAAGCATAAATAATTATTATTGCAAAAGGTAAAATAGATAAAAAATATTTTGCCTGTTCTTTATCAGGATTTGCAAGGATTTTATCAACAACGGGCTTTATTATCCATAAAGAAAGAGCGGTTAATAGGGCAGTAATAACCATACACAAAAGCCCGAGAATCATTCTTTTTAAATGTGGTTTCACATAACTTAAAAGTCTCAAATAAGTTTTCATATAGTCCTTTTTTTATTAAATTTTTAATTTAATGGATATATTTTAAATGATTTTTTATTATAAAGCAAATTGATTTTATTTAAAGATTGGGAATAAGGATAGACATGGTAGACACTTGTAAAATCTAAATGCACTAAAAGAATTTAAGGTATAGACGCCCATCCATGGGCGTCTTTCTAAGAAACACACGGGGTGGACAACTAATCCTGCTTTTATTACCTGATGCTGTTTAATCTTGTCTTCTTCCGTTTTTAACTGTCAGATTGCTTCATAAGCCTCATACGCCTTTATTTTTCCTTCTGCCCCAATCTTTCGGCTTCCTAAGAATGACAGCAGTTCTCTGTCATTTTAAAGTCAGGCGATTGATAACCGTTATTTTTTATCCCACCTTTCAATGAGCCTAACAGAGCAATCTTGATTTTATTACCAAAGGCCTTCTCGCTTTGTCATCTTCCCACTCTTAACTGCCAGATTATTTCGTCAGTCTTATATATCTTTATTTCCCATTTTTTATCTTCCTTACAATTATATCTGCAGGAGTCTTCTATCAATACCCCAATTTTTAAATCAAAAATTTGAATTTATAAATTTTTTAATTTTTTCTTTTATACTTCCCCATCAACTCTCCATAACCTATTATATGTTTTTTTATCTTTTCTAAAATTACTTTCTTATTTGCCTTTTCAGGAGAAATATTTAATTTTTCTATATTTAATGCATAAACTTTAAAGAAATATCTATGCACGCCTGATGGTGGACATGGACCACCATATCCATAATCACCAAAACTTGTCTTACCCTGTTTTATCCCGTTTTTTAAAATTTTTCCTTTAGGCACACCTTCTTTTAAACAATTAATATTTTTTGGTATATCATAAACCACCCAGTGAACCCATGTGCCAAAAGGCGCATCAGGATCATCAGATATTAAAACATAACTTTTTACGTCCTTGATTTTGCTTTCCCAGCATATCTCTGGTGAAATATTTTCAGAATCACAGGTATATTTTTCTGGTATAAATTCCCCATTTTCAAATGCATCGCTTGTAACTTTTATTTTAGAAGGATCTTTGGCACTAATAAATAAAATGCATAAAATTAAAATTACAAAAACAGCAAAAAATTTTTTTCTCATTTTTAACACCTCCTTTTTATTTCATTACTGCATCTTCCCTGCCTATACTTTCAAAATATTTATTAATTCTCTTTTTTAAATTCTCTTCCTGTGATGAAAAAATTGATTGTAAAGAAGAGCCCAACATTTTTGCAATCCCTGATGCAACTCCTTTGCTTAATTCAATATATCTTTCATATTCTATTTTCATCTCTTTATCATCAATTTTATCAAATAAATCTTTTACAATCTTTTTTAAAATATTATCATCACTAAATAAAATTCTTAAAAGCCCGGCGTTAACATCCTTTTTTATTTTTAATTTAGAACTTAAATTTGTTTGCAATTCAATTAATTTTTCTACTACATTTTCCCTTATTTTTTCGTTACTGCTTTTAATTTCTAAAATAATCTGAGAAATAGCAATGTCAGGTGATATCATAGAAAGCGTATCAAAAATTGTGTTGAATTTATCCTTATCATCTCCGAATTTTTGCATTGTTTTTATAATTTCAGGAACTAAAATTTCAGATTGTTTTGCCATTTTCTTTATAACTGAAAGCACAAGCATCCTTATCTCCCATCTGTCATCTTCTAAAAAATTTCTCAATTTAAAAACTATTTTTTCTGCTTCTGGTTCTAAAGAATTTAAAAGTTTTAAAATATCTGAATATGATTTTATGTCTGTATTCTGCTTTACAGATTCCAAAAGCGGGACAATTATATATGAACCTGCTTTTAATTCCATTAAAATATTTATTATTCTTTTCTGTGTATCAGCGTCCTTTTCATTTTTTAACGCATCAACTATTTCCAGAATTACTTTTTCTTTTTTATTATTATCAAGCGTTATAAATTCCTTTATTGCATTTTCACGTATTATAGAATTTCCAGAAAAAAGACGTTTTGAAAGCGGAAGCATCTCTTCTGAAAGCGTATAAAACGTCGCACAATTTATATTAAATAATAATATAAAAAAAATAAAAAATTTAATTTTCATTTGTCCCTTCCTTTTTAATAAATAACTCTTCCAAAATATTCTATAGCCTTTTTTAATGCCTTGCAATTAAAATTTTCTAATTTTATCCCGTTTTTTATTGCTTTATATGCTGAGATAATACTCTGCATACCACTCAATGCACCATCGGGATGGTCAAAAACACCGCTCCCGCATAAATATAAAAAATTATTATTTTTTATTTTTCGCAAATTTACTGGCAATTTACCAGCCCACTGCCCGCCTGATGATACTGGTAACGCTTTTTTTATATGTAAAAGATTTTCAGTGCAGGCAGAAAAACTTTTTAAAACTTCATCATCATCTTCATAAATTGAACTTGATATTCCGCCGCACTGTATCATATCACCACCACATATTCTTACAAGTTTAGTAAAAAGATAAGAAGTAATACCTATATATTTACTTCTAAATACCGCAACTGAAAAATCCCTGTGACAGTGTATTGGTAATTCAGTATATTCAGAAAGTTTCTTAAGCAATGGAAAACCACCAGCAAGTACATTATACATAATTGCTTTCCCGCCATATTTTTTAACAATGTCATGAAGCATAAAAACTCTGTCAGGATAATCAGTAATATTAAAAGCATACATTACTATTTTCCCTGTCTTTTCATAAACTTTTTTTAAACCTTCGCTTACCGCTTTTACCCGTTTATATATTTTATTAAAACCAACATCTTCTAAAAGTTCATCATCTTTTATAAAATCTGCACCAGCGAGTGCAACATCATATGCTAATTTTGAAATTTCTCTGGCAGTAAGTCCAACACATGGTTTTATTATTGCCCCAAAAAGTGGTCTCCCTTTAACTTTGACAATATCCTTTACACCTTCCAAACCAAAACGTGGACCTTTAAAAAATTTTAAAAAATCTTTTGTAAATTTAACATCAATAACTTTTAAAGCAGTTATTTCCTGTAAATCAAATATTTCACCGGCTATTGTTGTTAAAAACTGAGCTATATTACCATCAAAATTGCAAACAGGAAAAGACAAAATAACTTTTGCACAATTTACTTTTAAGTTATTTTTTACACAGGTGGGCAACTCATAATTTTTTTTATAACCTGTAATTTTAACTTCTTTTACGAGTGCTTTATGCTTTTGTAATCTTTGTTTAACACTTTTTGAAACATTTTTTAAAATACCAATTGACTGAATACCTGCCATCTTTTCTGCCATTTCTTCTGGATTTTTAATTGTCTCAATATAATACTCAACATCAATATAACTCATTGTATATAAACCCCCTCAGAAATTATATTTAAATTAATCCCGCCTGCTTCCTTTGATTTATAAATTATTTCCTTTGCACCTTTTATTCTTTCTTTTTCCTTTAAAAGGTCAGATAAATATGGACTTTTATTGTAAATAATCACATTTCCTTTTGTAGAATGTATAAAAAAATCAGCCGAACCTTTTATTAAAACATTCTCATTTAAATAAATAATAATATTGCCCTTTTTGGTTTTTAAAAATGTATTTGAAATTTCAGAATTATTATCAGGTGAAAAAATTATATCTCCATTTGCAGTATAAAAAACACATTTATTAAGATTACCTTTTGCCTCATAATTTATAGAACCTTTTTTTAAATTAACAATTATTTGGTGAACTTTATCCGGTATTTTAAAATTCACAGATGAACTTAATTCAGAAAATAAACCTTTTTTAATCATTTTTAAATTAATAATATCCTTTTCATCCTCTTTTTTAAAATCAATTTTTTCTTCATATTTTCTTTTTGGGAAAGCAAAACCACTTGCATTTATTAAAAGTTTTACATTTTTACCTTCTGAAAATTTAATATTCCCTTCGTCAATATTCGCAGAAATAAATAAATTTTTATTCAGGGTTTCAAATTCATATTTTTTTTCTCTATAAAATGGTGTTGCGATTAAAAAAATAAAACAAAGAATTAAAATAAGCAGTCCTGTAATTATGTATTCAACTGTTTTATTTTTTTTAAATTCTAACCCGTTGATATAATCTTCAATATATTTCAAAATTAAAAAACCAATTTCAGCAGAAATAAATGTAAAAATTCCAGCCCAGATAACATCTGATAAAAAATGTGCGCCCTGAGCCATCCTTGCCATTCCAATTGCAAATCCAGAAAGCAATGAAAATAAAAGCCATAAATATGCCTTAAATTTTTTTTTATCCCTTAAAACCACATAGATTGCATAAAATATGAAACCCATTGAACTATGTCCACACGGAAAAGAATGCCCCTTTCCGGGAATACCTATCTCAAAAATTTTTTTATATTTCCAATCACCTCCAAATTCTACTATTTCTCTGGGACGTGGTCTGCCTGAAAAATTTTTGCCAATAACATTCACAAGTAAACCGGGTCCTAATATCAAAGCAAGTAAAAAAACAATCCCCGCATTCCTGAATTTATATGCGAATTTATAAAAACCACCCATACTTAAAATTAGTATTGAAATTACACCTGTGATCAGGGCTGGATAAATTGAAAATTTATAAAAAAATAGAACTGCTGGGTGGTCTTTATACTTCCACGCATTAGAATCAAAAAAAAATCTTTGAATTTTAATATCAATATTAAAAAACCAGAAAGGGATAGTAATAATCAAACCAACAAAAAAAATTAAAAATATCTTTTTCATAAAAATTTTATTCAAGAACTATATCAAGTGGTTTTTTTAATTTATAAAAAACACTATCAACTTCTAAATTTTCAGTAATTTTTATTTCAATAGATTCAGATAAAGCAATTATAGCGTGCCATGTCCCTTTATAAAGACAAACTGGTTTATCAAGTAAAAATGCATAAAATTTTTCTGGTTTTTTGTTCTCAGCCACAATAATGATTGACGTTCCTTTTACAGGTTCGAAAGTCTCCATAGAATAAGGATGGGCTTCTAACATTTTTACCTTTTGCGGATTTAAAATAAGATAACCTATCCGCCATCCGACTTTTTCTTTTTCTTTGCATATCACATCAAAAATTTTACTTTTATTTTCAGGACAAATTATAATTCCAAATTTTTTAAAATTTTTATCATTTAAATTTTGAATTTTAATCATTTTTATCTCTCTTTTTTCTTTTCCGGTCTCAAAATTACAAGGCAATAGTTTTCTAAATCTATATATCTATCTATAATATCTTCTAAATCTTCTTTCGTTACCTTCATTATCTCATCAATAAATTCATTAACCTTTTTAAACCCCAATCCAACCAATTCGTAAAAGCCATAAGAATCTGCCTGGGCTGCATAGTCCTGCATACCTAATTTATACATACCCGAAATAAAATTTTTAGCAGATATTATTTCTTCTTTCGTTACTCCATTTTTCTTTAAATCCTTTAAAACTTTAAGAATTTCATCTATCACTTCTTTTTCTTTTGCTGGATCAGTTGATGTATAAATTTTAAATGACCCATTTTCTATATTTCTATCAAAGGTTGAAAATATAGTATAACAAAGGTTCTTTTTATCCCTTACTTCTGAAAATAATCTGGAATCCATACCACCACTTAAAATTGTATCTAATACCCTGAACGCAAAATAATCAGGAGATGCCATTTTAGGACCTAAAAAGCCAAATAAAATATGGGTCTGGTTTTTGTCCAGTGTTTCTTCCCTTATTTTTTTTCTTTTAGTAATTTTAACAGGTAATTTTACCTGAATTACTTTACCCTGTTGCAACTTGCCAAAATTAGTTTCAATTACTTCAATTGCTTTTTCAAAATCAATATTGCCAACTACTGAAATAATAAGGTTATTTGCTGTCATATATTTTAAATGCCATTCTTTAATTTTTTTAGAAGGGATTCTATTTACAGATTCTATATCACCAGGTATATAAAAACCATAAGGATGCCATTCAAAAAATTCTTCATTATATATTTTACTTAAATATATCTCCGGGCTATCCTTTATCCTTTCAATACTATTAATAATATCCTGTTTTTCCTTTTTTATTTCAGAAAGTTCAAAAGCAGGATTTAAAATTATATCTGATATAAGTTCCATCGCTTGTTCAAAATTACTGTTTATAAATTCTATCCCCCAGCCAAAACAGTCCTTTCTTATATTTTTTTCAATTGACATACCAAGGGCATCAATTGCTTTTGCAAGTTCTGATGCATTTTTCTTTTTTGTCCCTTTTAACATAACATCAAGCATAAGATTTGTTATTCCCTTATAATACCCCTGCGCTTCTCCACCTTCATAAATTATCCCGCCTTTAAAAATAATATCCACAGCAACGATGCGGGTGTTATTTAATTTTTTATGTATCAATAAAATGCCATTATCTAATTTTTTAGAATTAACTTTATTTACAGGGCTTTCCTTTATTTCATCATTTACCGTAATAAAATCTCTTATATTTTCTGATTTCTTAAATTTTTTAAAATAATCTTTTTCTTTTTCAGGATAATAAAGAACAATCCCTGTATTTTGTAAATCTAAATATTTTTTTGCAACTTTTATTATATCATTAACAGTTACTCTTTTTAATTTATCATAATATTCATAATATAAACTATAATCCTTTAAAATTTCATAATACCCCAGATTAAGGGCGATGTTTTCAACCTTCATATTTTCTTTTGCTTCTTCTGTAATTATATCAATTTTTACTTTATCTAAATCTTCCTGCCTTATTCCAAATTTTTTTATTTTTTCAAGTTCTGAAAAAATTTCCTTTAATACTTCTTCATATTTTTTTTCTCTGAAAAGAGATGTAATAACAAAAATTCCACCATGTTTACCAACGAAAATATCTGTATCAATATTATCCACCAATTGTTTTTTTTCTTTTATTTTCTGGATAAAAATTGAACTTTCGGAACTCGCCAAAATTCTTGCCAAAATTTCCAGAGATGGCATTTCTTCTGATAAAGCATCAGGTATGTTAAACGAAATTGCAAGATACCTGCCATCTATTTTCCCACTAAACACATTATATTTTAAACCAGAATTGATTTTATTTTCTTCTTTTGATATTTTTTCCACATCTTTTTTAGATAATTTCCCAAAAGTCTCTTTTATTAATTCCACCGTTTTTTTTGTTTCAACATCGCCTGTAATTACAATCACAAGTTTTTCAGGAGCATAAAACTTTTTATAATAATTTAATAATTTTTCTCTATCTATCTTTTTTACAATTTCAGGGTGGCCTATAATTGGTTCATTATAATAACCTTTAAAAACCAGGTTTGTGAGTTTTTGCCATAAAAAAGTATAAGGTCTATCCAGCCCCATATACAATTCATTTAAAATTACTTCCCTTTCTTTTTCAATTTCATCTTTATCAAATATAGAACCTGTAATCGCATCATATTGAATTTCAAGTCCTTTTTCAAAATGTTCAGAAGGTAAAACAAGGACATAATTAGTCGCATCATAAGAAGTAAAAGCATTATTATAACCACCTAATGCTTTTATTTCCTTATCTATCTGACCCACTTTTCTTTTTTCTGTTCCTTTAAACATCATATGCTCAATAAAATGGGATATGCCCTTTTCATCATCTCTTTCATAAGCAGCACCTGTCTTTACCCAGAAATTTAAAGCACACACAGGTATAAGATGATTTTCATGAATTATAACTGTTAAACCATTATCAAACTTTTCTTTATAAATATTATTTTCCCGTGCCATTTGTGCCATTATTCCACCTTTTATTAATAAAGATAAAAGTAAAAAAATTTTTAAAAATTTCATAAACTACCTTTTTATTTTATTTCTGTTAATATAACTCTTGCATTACTTTGAACATTAAAATATACATTTAAAATATTTATCGGCAAAAAAATAACATCACCTGTCTTTAATTTATATCTTTCATTTTTATAAAGCAATTCCAAATAACCTGTAATGATAGTTAGTATCGCAGGTCTTTTAATATTATAGCATTTTTTATATTTTTTTTCTATTATTACTTCATATAAATTAAAATATTTACATTTTATTAAACAGTTCACTCTGCAATTCTTTTTATCTATATGTTTTTTTTTGATAATTTTACCTGCTAATCTATCATATTTTATAACTTCTTTAACTTTTTCAAGATGTAACTGCCTGCTCATTCCTTTTATTTTTCTATCCCAGTCATATACCCTGTATGTAATATCTGAATTTTGCTGAATTTCAAGAATAATATTCCCTTTAAGTAATGCATGTAATGTTCCAGCAGGTATAAAAAAACTATCATATTTTTTTGTTTTGTATTTTAATAACTTTTTTAATAATTTTCTTCCGGTATCTATATCTTCTGGTAATAATTTTTGTTTAGTTCCTAATAGAATTCCCGCATTCTTAAAAGTTTCAATAATATACCACGCCTCTATCTTTCCAGAAGAATTCTCATTTTTTAAAGCATATTTATCATCCGGATGAACCTGAAGTGATAAATTTTCCTTTGCCTGTATAAATTTAATTAAAATAGGGAATTCTCTTTTATATTTTAAAGCGATTTTTTTACCCAACATCGCTTTACTAAACTTTCTATAAATATCTGATATACTTTTCCCTTTATAAATACCATTTTTAATAATAGAATTTTCATTTTTCAGATCAGCAAAAAACCAGACTTCACCAACATTGCCTTTATTTTTTAATTTTAAAAATTTCTTTAAAAAATTACCGCCCCAGATTTTTTCTTTTATTATTGGTTTTACAAGCAAAGGATATCTATGATACATATATTCTCCATTTCAATATTTTTTAATGATATATGTTTCAGGATAATAATGGGATAATATCTCTTTATAATTTTTCCCGGTATCTGCCATTCCTTTCACGCCACGCTGACACATCCCAACTCCATGTCCCCATCCAGCTCCATAAATAAAAATTTCATCAATGAAACCTTTTTCATTTTTTGAATATTCCCATTTTACAACATTACTTCTGATTTTTCCAAGTATATTTCTTATAGGATCAAATTTAAAAATTTTTATCCCTTTTTCACCAATAACCCGCATTTCAATTAGCGCTCCGTATTTTGCTCTCTTTATAGGTTCAATATCTTTTATTATTCCTATTTTTTCTTTTTTATTAATATACATCGTTAAACTTTCGGCATCAAAATATCTTATCCATCTGAAACTTATTTCATTATCCCCGGTTGACCTGCAATAGACATCAGGTATACTTCTTACCCATTCTTCAAAATAAAATGGAGATAAAGGAAACTGCCATGTATTTTTTTCGCCATCAAAAACTCCTTTTAAACTTTTAATCCTTTTAAATCCCCATACATCTGTAACATCCTGGGTATGCCCGCCACAACAATGTGAATAAAATGTGTCAACAAATTTTCCATCTTTATCCACAAGAACTTCTCCTGCTGTTTCATCAACAGCCTCATTTGTTTTTTTATTTTCACTATATATACCTTTATAGACAGCACAGTGCTGGGTTGCACATAAATCAAATCCTTCTTTTCTGTGCCGATCTAAATGTCTTAACGTATATGTTCTTGCAGCAACCGCCTGGGCTTTTAATGCTTCTTTATGCCATTGAGTTGGTATTTCAGAAGGAACAACGCCATATAAATATTCTTCTATATTTATTAAATTGATAAGATTTATTTTTTTATTAATTACATAAATCATAAAATCCCCACGATAAGTTATATCTTTTTTTTCTGACCAATAAAAACCTTCTCCATGCTGAATATTATAGATAGTGGTGGTTGAATCTTTATTTTGTCGCATAATAAAAATTCTATCTTTAAAATATAATTTTTCATTGTTAAAACTCAAAAACGCTCTGTCGCTATCAAAATCAATGTTGTATTCTTTTAATTTCTCTCCTTTTAAAATAAATTTCCCTTTTTCATCTCTAATTTCAAAATCACTACCACATTTAAAAGAAATTGAATAAACTTCTTTAAGAAGTCCAATTTTTATTATTGGTATTTCTCCTGATGCTATTGTTTTTTTATCCGGCGGAATATTAATTTCTCTTTTTTGTTTCAATTCTTTATTATACTCTTTAAGTTTAGTTTTTAATTCATCAATATTTGCCATATAATAATTTATTTTTTCGCTTGCCTCCATATCTTTTGGGTCAATATTATTAACAATAACCCAGTATTTATAAGAATTTATAAAATCTTTCATTTTTTCGTAAAGTTTTGCTATTTTTTTATTTAATTCAGTATATGCTTTATCAGCAGCAATTGCTTTTTTATAATAATTTATCGCTTCTTCAAAATTTTCTTTTTCTTCATAAAGTTGAGCAATTTTTATATAAATAACTACTTTTCTTGTATCTAATTTTAATGCAGTATTAAATTTTTCTAAAGCATCATTATATTTTTTTTCTTTTAATAAAATGCATCCCCACCAGAAATAAACCTCCCAATTAACTTTATTTGTATTCAAAAAAAAATTAATTTCTTTTTCGGCATCTTTATATTTTTTTTGAAAATAATAAACTTTTGCAAGTTCAAAATGTGCCCTAACTTCTTCATTATTTATCTCAAGTATTTTTTTATAAATTGCTGTCGCTTTTTCATTTTCTCCGAATTCTTTATAAATTGAAGCAAGGTTAAAATAATCTATTATATTATCTGTTGAATAATTCTTATAATATTTTTCAGGGTTATTTAAATTTTTGGAATAATAGAAATCTACAAATGACATAAAGTCATCCGCCATACACATATTTAAAAATAAAAAAATAGCAAGCAAAGCATGGAAAAGTATCATAAGGTAAATTTTTCTCCAAGGTATATTTCTTTTGCCTTTTTGTCATTGATAAGTTTTTTTGCTGTTCCGGATAAAAGAATTTTGCCCTGATAAAGTATATATGATCTATCTGTTATGGTTAGGGTTTCACGAACATTATGATCAGTGATTAATATACCTATGCCTTTTTTCTTTAAATCTTTAATAATATTTTGTATATCAAAAACAGCAATAGGATCAATTCCAACAAATGGTTCATCCAGTAAAATGAACTTAGGAGATAAAACTAAAGAACGCGCAATTTCCACTCTTCTCCTTTCGCCACCTGACAACGTATAAGCTTTTTGTTTTGTTAAATGAGAAATTTTTAATTCTTCTAATAAAAATTCCTTTTTTTTCTTTTTTTCATCCTCGCCTATATTCATAAATTCAAATATCGCATCTAAATTTTCCTCAACAGTTAATTTTCTAAATATGGAAGGTTCCTGAGATAAATAACTTAAACCATAAAGGGCTCTTTTATACATTGGAAAATTTGTAATATTTATGGATTCTTTTCTATCTTTTATAAAAATTTCACCAGCATCTGGCTGAATTACCCCTAAAATCATATAAAAAGTTGTGGTTTTACCAGCACCATTTGGACCCAATAACCCAACTATTTCCTCCTGCTTTATTTCTATACTAACATCATCAACCACTTTCTTTTTATTATATATTTTCATTAAGTGTTCTGTTTTCAATTCTTTCATTTATGCTCCTTTTAAAAAAATTATTTATTTTTATTATCCAATTTTTTTTGACTTTTTTCAATTTCTTTTGATGTTTTTTCAAATTCTTCATAAAAAAGTTTTGACCATATATTACCCTTTAATTTTATTGTTTTTTTATCCGTATTAAATATAATATTCTCTGATAAAAAAAACGATGTTTTCTTTTTTACAACTGGTTTGCCTTCCATGTAAAGTTCTTTACTTTTTTCATTATATAAAATTTTATCAGCAAATGCCATAATATCTTTCATCTTAACTTTTACTATTTTATTTTTCTTTCTTGCAACAATGTTTTCATCTACCATATCAAATTCAACTTCATCTGCAAACATCGTAAGAGTATTTCCGTCATCTAATATCTTATTAACCACAACATTATCACTGGCAATGACTTTATTAAAATTATCAATATATTTTATTTTTTTTGAAGTTAATTTAACATTTCCTTTTTTATAATTAACAGTTATATTTCCTTCGGCATATGCTTCTTTTTTATAATCATTGCTTTCTAATCTGTCAGAATGTAATATTGTATCTTCGGCAATCACCTTCACATTTTTTTCAAATATTGCTTTTGATGTTTCCCTTTCAAAATTCATCGAATCAGCTTTTATAATTATTTCTTTTATCTTAACTTTCTTTTTTTTATTTTTTTTTGTTTCCGCATCTTTTTTTACTTCTTCTTTTGCAGGCAAATTTTTTGCAGGCAAAGGTTGCAACTTAACTTTTTCAATACCTTTTGCTATTTTCGCTTTTTCTATTTCTTCTGTCGCACTTTTATTAAATAATACTTCGTATTTTGTATCCTGAATATGATGGCAGGAAATAAAAAAAATTATTATTAAAAATATTTTATTTTTCATTTTCTAAATCTCTTGCCTTTAATTCAACTTTATTTTTCAATTTTATGTTTTTAAGTCCCGAATCAGATTCAAACCCTATCCCTTTTATTCTGTTTTTATCCTTTATTATCTCAACTTCCACATCAGAAAAAATTTTCTTTTCTTTATCATCCCAGAATAATTTTTGTGTCTTTAATACAATACCATTTGATGCATTTAAAACGACATTCCCGTTCATTTGAATCGCATTTGTAACTGTATCTATCTCTGCTTTATCACCATAAAGAACTGAAATCTTGCCATCTTCTTCAAAAAATTTCACCGTAACAAACTGCGCATATGCCTTTTTTTTCATTTCAAATATCTGGGCTGCCTTTGATACAATTTCTATTTTTGCTTTACCATCTTCTGTTGTTTTTAATTTGAACCCCTGCATTATGAAACTCGGGACATCTTCTATCTTTTCGCCAACAGGTAATTTGGGTTTTATCTTTTTTTCTTTCTTGCATCCACTAAAAAAGCACAAGAATAAAATTAAAATTATTATTAATATTCTTTTCATCAAAAACTCCTTTTTACTTCAACCCGTTTCTGTTAAATAGACTTCCATCTATCGTGAATCCATGCCCATTGATAGGGGAACTTTAAAATCATTTCACTTATTTCATTATTATATCTTTCTGCTAATTTTTCAACATCTGTATTCATTATATCATCGTATGGTTTATTTATTATAATTTTATAAAAACTATCTTTGCGTCTTAAAGAAAAAAGCGTAAGCAAATAACAATTAAATTTTTTAGCAAGTAAAGCAGGTGCAACTGGTGTCTTTGCAGGTTTACCTAAAAAATTTATTATTTTGCTTTCTACTTTTGTATCCTGATCAACAAGGATACCCAAAAACATACCCTTTTTTAATTCTTTAATCATATCTTTTGATATTTTATCTCTATCAAAAACCTTAACACCACTTTTTTGACGTGTTTTCCCTACTATCTCATTCAACTTTTCATCAAATAATTTTTTACCGATAACCCCTATATTATATCCTTTGCAGGCAAAATACTGCGGTATTATTTCCCAGTTAGAAAAATGTGCAGTAACTGCAATAATACCTTTTTTTTCCAAAAATGCCTTTTCAAGATATTCAATACCGTCAACTTCTTTTACTAAACTTGTTATTTTTTCTGGTTTCCAGACAGTAAATTTAACAAATTCAAAAAATCCTATTCCATAGTTTCTAAAATTTTTTTTTGCAAAATCTTTTTTTTCTTTCTCAGATAAATTTTTATAAACTATATCAAGATTTTTATAAATAATCTTTCTTTCTTTTTTAAATAAATAAAAACAAAAAATCCCTAATTTTGCACCTATTTTAGTCCCTATTTTCCAGGGGATGATATAAAATATAATTCTTAATATATAGATAAGTATCATCAAAAAAAAATTTCTTATATTTTTAAATGCTTTGATTTTCACGATTAATATACCATTTAATGCTTTTTTCCCATATCCCTTTTGCTTTGAGTAAAATTTCTATAAATTCTCTAACACACCCCTGCCCACCTTTTTTTTTACAAATATAATCTGCAATTTCTTTTACCTCTTTTACAGCATCAGAAGGTGTAACTGAAAATCCACATTTTTCCATAACAGGTATATCTATTAAATCATCTCCTATAAAACAAATTTCTTCATCTTTTATATTATATCTTTTTTTTATATCTTCATATGCATCTATTTTTTTATTTAAATTTTGATAAACTATATCAATTTTTAATTCTTTCGCTCTATTAGTTATGACTTCTGAATATCTACCAGTTAAAATTGCAAATTTAATATCAAAATTTTGAGCAATAAAAATACCAACTCCATCTTTAACATCAAAATTTTTGTATTCAGTATTATCACTGCCTATTATAATTTTTCCATCGGTTAAAACACCATCAACATCCAAAAAAATGTATCTAATTTTTTTAAGTTTATTTTTAATGTTATTTTGCATTAAATAACACCTGACCTCAAAATATCGTGAAGATGAATAATTCCTTTTAATCTATTTTTGTTATCTGGGATAAGTAAAACAGTTATTGCATTTTTTTCCATTTTAGACAAAGCCGTAGCTGCAAGTTCATCTTCGTTTATTGTTTTGGGATTTTTTATCATTATTTCTTTCATAAGTAAATTATATGGATTTTCATTCTTTTCAAATAAACGTCTCAAATCTCCATCTGTAAAAATCCCCATTATATATCCATTATCATCAGTGATAGCCACACAACCAAATCTTTTATTAGTCATAACGAGCATTGCATCTTTTAATTTTGTATTAAAATAAACTTTTGGAACTTCATCACCGATATGCATTATATCTTTTACTTTTAAAATAAGTTTTTTCCCTAAAGATCCACCTGGATGCAGCATTGCAAAATCTTCTTTTTTAAACTTTTTAAGTTTTAAAAGCACAACAGATAAACTATCACCAATAGCAAGTTGCAATGTAGTAGAAGCAGTCGGGGCAAGCCCCATTGGACATGCTTCTTTTTCAACATAAGAATTTAAAAAACAATCTGCCCTTTTTGCCAAAGTTGAATTCTTTCTACCCGTTATGGCTATTATCGGTATTCCTAAACGTTTTAAAGAAGGTAAAAGTTCTATGACTTCTTCTGTTTCTCCGCTTTGAGATATAATCAGACATACATCATTTTTCATTATTATTCCTATATCTCCGTGAACCGCTTCCACAGGATGTAAAAAAATAGATGGTGTCCCAGTAGAAGAAAATGTTGATGATATTTTTTGCCCTATAAGTCCTGATTTTCCAATGCCTGTTACAATTATTTTTCCTTTACAATTTAATATGATATCAACTGCCTTTTCAAATCTTTTATCAACTTTGCACTTTAATAAAGCGTTTGCCTCTTCTTTCAAAACGTTTTTTATTTCTCTTTTAATATTGTTTTTTTCCATTTTTATACCTTCATGGTATCATTTACTTCTTCAATATACCATATACGCGCACAATTGTCACAGGTATGTATCTTTACTCTTTTTTTTACTTCTATTATTGCCTGTGGTCTTATTGAAAATCTACAGCCACTGCATACACCCTCCCCTTCTTCATTAACTTCTATGGCTGCCATTGCAAGCCTTTTACCACGGCGTATTCTTTCATAAATTTCAACCCAGTTCCTATCTATGTTTTTCTTTGCTTCGATTCTTTTTTCCATCTCTTTTTTTATGATTTCTTCTTCTTGACTGATTTTTCTTTTTAATTCTTCTATTTCATTTGCAAATTGCCTTTCTTCATTTTTTAATAAATTTTCCTGTTCTGAAATCCATTTTGCTGTATTTTCTTCATCTTCCATAATTTTTAAAATTTCATCTTCTAATTTTTTTATATCATCCTTTATAGTTTTTATCTCTAATTGTAATGCCTGATATGCTTCATTTGTTTTTATCATTGATATCTGCGAATCTTTTTGTTTTATTTCGCTTTCCTTTTCTTTTATTTCAATATCAAGTTCTGCTCGTTTCTTTCTAAAAATATCAAGTTTTTGTTTTTTTTCATTAAAAATTCTTCGCCCTTCATTTATTTTATCTTCTAAATTTTTTATTTTTTCTTTAAAGATGCTTATTTCATCCTCACATTTAACTATCTGTGAATCTATTTTATGTAAATCAAGTAATTTCTCTAAAATCTCTTTATCTGTCATTTTTTCCTCCTTTAAAATTTTTAGTTAAAATAAAAAAAGCCGCACTGCCTTTTGGCGGTGCGGCTTTTTTTTCATATAATTCAGCCCTCTATATTTATAGTGCCGAATTTTTTCATTCCTGCTAAGCCACCTTTTATAAAATTTAATTTTGAAAAATAATGCAAAGTGGCAAATTTAAAAAACTTTCTTTTAGGTTTCATTTTAAAAACAGGTAAGAAAAATTTTATCTTAAAAAAACCCGTTAATAATAAAAGACTGAGTAAAAGAAGCCAGTTGTTTATTATTCCTGTTAAACCCTGTTTAAAAAAAATAAAGGCAAATAAACCTAAAAATATAAAACCCAAAATATGAAATAATACAAAATCACCAATATAAATAATTCCTTTTACAGGAAAAGGAATTGCAATTGAAATACCTTTAAAATATTGAATATAAAATTCTAATACATTCTTTGCATGCTTTTTTATAAGCAATGGATGTCCAAACCCATATCCCCAGAGTTGTTTATAGAATTGCTGTGGTGTTGCTCTATGCATATGGTCAACAACAGCAGATGGCTGAAAATAAAGTTTAAATCCATTTTTCAATATTCTTAAATTAAAATCAACATCCTCTCCTGTTATTTCATGCCAGAATTCTCTGCCAATTGATTCAACCGCTTTGCGAGAAGCAGCTAAATTCGCAGTTGCAAAAAACGGGCAGGTTTGTGACCCATTTACTTCAGAAGGAAGGTCTTTTTTTATCTCAGGATAATATCCTCCATTTTTCATTCCACACCTGTCTCCTATTGTTAAAAAACCTATTTGTTCGCAATACGCTTCTGTATCATTATTTGCATCAGTTCTTAAAGTATAAATCTCCCCGCCCACCAATCCTATTTTTTCATCTTTTAAAAAAGGTTCTATCATCTTATCAATCCAGTCCTGATGAGGTGCGCAATCACCATCAGTGAAAAGTATGTAATCTCCTTTCGCTACTTTTAAAGCAGCATTTCTTGCATGACCAGGAGATTTTGAATCTGGGACTTCTATAACTTTTATAAAATCATATTTTCCTTTCCATTTATTTATAATTTCAACTGTCTTATCCTTTGACCCGCCATCAGCAAAAAGTATTTCCATTCTTTCACGTGGATAAGAAACGTTTAAAAGGTATTGAATCGTTGTTTCTATTGTTCTTTCTGCATTTCTAACCGGCAAAATAATGCTAACAAATGGCTTTTCTGCCATTTTTATTCCTCCTTTGTAAAAAATATTTTTAATAACAAATTTCAATTATATAAAAAAAATTTTTTTTTGCAAGAATAATTTTTAGGTTTTTGGAAAAATAAGAGGAAATATGGTGGATACTTGAAAAAACTAAAATGGTAATAGTTTAGCCATCGGTAGAACAAAATTGGTCCATATATAAATATAAATCTT
>DYJU01000031.1 GCA_020722985.1 Candidatus Methylomirabilis sp. | reverse complement strand
TATTATAAATTATTTGACAAAAATCAAGTATAATTGTAAAATTTGTTTCAACTAATTATAAATTCATGGAGCCAACAAATGAAATTAGATAAAAAGGCAATTTTTGGTATAGCAGGAAGCATATTTGTTATTCTAATTTTTATTATAATACTTATTATAATTAAAGGATTGGAAACAACAGAATTTATTTTTTGGGCATTATTTATCGCACTCGTGGTCGGTGAACTTTTAGTAGTATTTACTTTTAAATTACCAAAGAAACATGTTGTGAGAGATTGGGTTGAACCGGCTTTTGAAGCAATTATAATTGCCATTATAATAAGAGCATTTTTAATCCAGGCGTTTAAAATACCAACATCATCAATGGAAGATACTCTATTAATCGGTGATCATATTATTGCAAATAAATTTATATATGGAACAACAATCATATTTAAAAAGGAAAAGATTTTAAAATTTAAACATCCTGAAAGAGGAGATGTTGTTATATTCAGGTATCCCAATGACCCCAAGTATATGTTTATAAAAAGATGCATAGGTATTCCAGGCGATATTATAGAGATAAAAGATAAAGTTGTATATGTTAATGGTAAAAAACTTGATGAACCATATGTTTTTCATAAGGACATAAGAACAATTCCACGTGAATATTCCCCAAGGGATAATTGGGGACCAGTTACAGTTCCAGAGAATCACATTTTTGTAATGGGGGACAACAGGGATTTTTCTGCTGATTCGAGATTCTGGGGATTTTTACCATATGGATATTTACGGGGACAGGCGTGGATTGTTTACTGGCCGCCAACGCGATGGAGGGTAATTAAACACTATAATATAAATATAGATAAAGAACAGAAAAAAATATCTGATACCAAAAGGGATGCCGAATTTGCTATTATAAAGTAGTTAAAAATTTATGTCTGGATTGTATATTCATATACCATTCTGTAAAAAAAAATGTCCTTATTGTGATTTTATTTCTTTTGACAATAAAACATATTTGATAGATGAATATATAGATGCGCTTTATAAAGAACTTTTATTATATATTAATCAGAATAATTTTAATTTTGAAACTTTGTATATTGGCGGTGGAACGCCAAGTTTTCTTTCTTTAAAACAAATAAAAAGATTATTTGATTTATTATATTCTGTTATTAATAAAGAAAAATTAAGGGAAATAACAATAGAAGTAAATCCGGGAACAATTGATAAAAGCAAAGCAGAGGTTATTTCAGAGAATGTAAATAGAGTAAGTTTAGGCATGCAGAGTTTTAATAATAATACACTTAAAATTTTAGGAAGAATTCATAAAAGCAGGGAAAATTATTTAACTTTTGAAATATTTAAAAAAGCAGGTATTAATAATATTAATATTGATTTAATGTATGGCATTTGCGATCAAAATATAAATGATGTTTTAGATGATTTGAAAAAAACAATTAAATTAAACCCAGAACATATTTCTTTTTATTTATTTACAATTCATGAAAAAAAATTTAAAGGGAAAAAATTACCAGACGATGATTTAATTGCTGATATGTATTTTAAAGGTATTAAAAAATTAAGAAAACACGGATTTGTTCATTATGAGATCTCAAATTTTGCAAAGAAAAATTATTTTTGCCAGCATAATATGAATTATTGGAATTTAAACGAATATCTGGGAGTAGGAGTATCTGCTTCATCTTTTATAAATAATAAAAGATTTACAAATACAAAAAATTTAAAATATTACTTAAAAAGTATAAATAATAACAAATTACCTGTGGTATATAAAGAAAATATAACATATCAAACAAAGATAAAAGAATATATAATGTTAAAATTAAGAACAAAAGATGGAATTGATAATGAAAATTTTCATACAAACTTTAAATTTGATTTTTACGTTAGGTATAGTAATATAATAGGTAAACTTGTATCGGAAAAGTATATGAAAATCAGTGGGAATAGGATTGCTTTAACAGAAAAAGGTTTTTTAATGTCAAATGAAATTATTAACAAATTTTTCTAAGGAGTAAAATCATGAATACCAAATATGAAGTATTAAAAATTGCTAAGAAAGCCAAACAGGCATCTTTTGAGATGTTGAAGGCAGATACTAAGAAAAAAAATTTTGCATTAAATTTAATTGCAAAGGAGATAGAAAAAAACAAAAAAATAATAAAGAAAGAAAATGAAAAAGATATTAAAAATTGCAAAGATAAAAATTTTTCGTCGGCATTCATAGATAGGTTAACACTTACAGATAAAAGAATAAATCAGATGATTGATTCAGTAAATGAGATTATAAAATTAAAAGATCCAGTAGGTGAAATTACAAAAAACTGGGTAAGACCAAATGGAATGAAAATTTTAAAAGTAAGAATGCCACTGGGAGTAATATGTATAATCTTTGAATCCCGTCCAGATGTTAGTATAGAAACTTCAGCTTTAAGTATTAAATCAGGAAACTGTATAATTTTACGCGGGGGATCAGAAGCTATCCATTCAAATATTATTTTAACGGATATAATCAAATTAGGTTTAAAAAAATCAGGACTACCTGAAAATGCTGTTGAAGTTATAAGAACCACAGATAGAAAAGCAGTTAAATATGTGCTGGAAATGAAAGATTATATAGATGTTATAATTCCGCGTGGCGGAAAATCTCTGGTAGAATTTGTTGCGGAGAATTCGAAGATCCCTGTAATTTATCATGATGCTGGCATCTGTCATACATACGTTGATAAAAAAGCAGATATTGATATGGCGGTTAAAGTTTGCTATAACGCAAAAGTTCAAAGACCTGGGACCTGTAATGCTATGGAAACCTTGCTCGTCCATAAAGAAATAGCAAAAAATTTTTTACCTAAAATTTATAATGAACTTAAAAAAGTTAATGTTAAATTATTTGTTTGTAAAAAGACTAAGGCGATTATAAAAGATGGTATTCCTATAAAAGAAAAAAATTTTTATACAGAATATAACGATTATATATTAAATATTAAAATAGTAGATAATGTAAAAGGGGCAATAGAACATATAAATAAATATGGGACACATCATTCAGATGCTATAATAACTAAAGATAAAAAAATCGCGGAAAAATTTTTAAAAGAGGTGGATTCAGCTGCTTGCTTTTTAAATGCATCAACAAGGTTGCATGATGGTTTTCAATTTGGGCTTGGTGCTGAAATGGGTATTTCAAATCATAAAATTCATATACGTGGACCGCTGGCTTTAGAAGGTTTAACTTCTGAAAAATATATTGTAAAAGGGACTGGTCAGATACGTGAATAATAATAAAAAGATAGCATTATTTGGAGGAACTTTTAATCCTCCACATATAGGACATTATTTAATTGCAAAAGAAGTAATAAAGCAATATGGAATATCAAAAGTGTTTTTTATTCCAGCATATATACCTCCGCATAAAAACATCGCTGATATAATAAATGCAAAGCATAGAGAAAAGATGGTTAAACTTCTTATAAATAATGAAAAAGATTTAAAATTTTTTGATTATGAATTAAAAAGAAAAAAAATATCATATACTATTGATACGGTTAAGTATTTTTTAAAAAAGTATCCTGGTAAGAAGATCTATTTTATCGCAGGTTCCGATGCTTTTTATTTTGTAGATAAATGGAAAAAAAGTAATGAATTGTTAAAACTTGTTCAATTTATTGTATATGCAAGACGTGAATATCCAAAGGAAAAAGTAATTAAAAAGTTTCCCAATATTGAAATTTTATGGGCTGGTCATGGACTTATAAATATTGCTTCCACAAATATAAGAGAAAAATTAAAAAGTGGTATTGATTGCAAGGATGAATTAGGAGAAAAAATTTTTAAATACATAGAAAAAAACAGGTTATATAAATGAAAAAATATATTTTAATATCAGTTATTATTATTTTATTTACTGTAAATCTTTATTCTGATGAAAGTATAATAAATAATATTTTTTTTAATGATTTTAAAAAAATAGGTATTTATGTATCTGATAATCTGATATATTCAACATTTTTTTTATCAACTTCAATTATTACAACCTTAACCCTGATAAACAACGATAAATTTTTGATGGATAAAATACAGAGTCAAAGAACAGATTTTAATGATAAATTTTTTGATTTTATAAATTATGGTGGAGATGCGGTTTATATCATGGCTTTTAATTCTTTGTTTTTTTTATTTTCGGAAAAAGAAAAAAGAACAGGAAAAAATTTAATAGAGTGCCTTGCTGTTAACGGAATTATAAGTTATGGGCTTAAATCAATATTGGGTAGAAAAAGACCTTCTCAAACAGAAAATCCAAAAGTTTTTGATTTTTTTAAATTATCTGATAATTCAATGCCTTCAGGTCATACTCTGGTTGCTTTTACATGTGCTGAAGTTTTAAATGATTCATACGGTATATGGTATTTAACTTATCCTTTAGCTACGCTGGTAGGATACGCGAGAATTTATAAAAATTCTCATTGGGTATCTGATGTATTTGCAGGGGCATTGTTGGGCGTGGTATTAACCCGAATAATATTAGATAGAAAAGAAAATTTACAATTGACAATAAAAGTAAATGCTAATTTTGCGATGCCTTTTATTAAATATAATTTTTAGGTGCTAAAGATGAAAAAATTTTTACTAATTTTTTTCTTTACTTTATTTAATATTGGTTTATTTTCAGGTGAAGATGAACCAACGTTTATAATTGACAGACCAACAACATTAACATATCCGAGCTTCTGGCATACTCCCTTTGGTATTCACAGGGGAACCCCATTCTGGTTAAAAGTGTTTTTAGGCAACAGAACATATTTTAATAATCCGCAGGATTTAGCAGCAACTAAACTTTTAATTGATTACGGAAAAATAAATAAAGATAAAGATGATTGGCAGTTAACAGTATATGGTGTTAATTCCGGAAATTCAGAAGTTATTTACAATCCTTCGATGCATTCTCTTGATATTTTCGGGAAGAAAGGTTCGGGAGATGGCGAATTATTAAATCCTGTTGGAATTGCCTGTAATGAATATGGCGATATTTATATTGCCGATACGGGAAATAATAGAATAACGCGATTTTTTAATGATGGTAAAAAGGTAAGATTTATACGGAATATAGGAGAGAAAGGAAATGAAAATGGTCAATTCAATAAACCAACATATATAGCACTTGATTCAATGGGTAAAATTTATGTTTCTGATACAGGAAATAATCGTATACAGATATTTGATAAATCAGGAGGTTTTTTATATAAAATAGGAAAAGAAAAAGGAATATCAGAGCCAACAGGAATTGCTGTATGTGATGAACTGGAAAGATATAGCGGTTATAAAAATAATTTTATCTATATAATTGATGCGGGTGGAAACAGAATTTTAAAATTAGATTTTAAAGGTGATATAATAAATGCAATAAGAGTGAATGATTTTCTGCAGAAAAAAATTTTTCTTACAACCCTTGAGCAAGACTATTATGGGAATGTTTATGTTGTAGATAATTTTAATTCAAAAATTTATAAATTTGATCCCAACCTAAAATTTATTACAGAATATGGTAGTTACGGAAAAGAAGATTATCAATTTGAAAATCCTGCCGGAATTGCAATTTACAAACATTATGGACAGATTTTTATTTCTGATAAAGAATCTGCACAGTATTTCTGGATAGGAAGCGATATTTTTGATTTTAATATTGAAAAAGTTAAAAGTTCTACCGTGGATGTTTATCAATTTAATTTCTTTTTAACTTCAGAAAGTTATGTTACTATTGTTATAGATGTAGATGATAAAAGAAAAGCGACAGTATGTAAAAAGATGAATTTACCAATGGGAAAGAATTCTATTTTATGGGAAATGCCAGATATTTGTAAAACAAAATATTTTAAGGCAGGAAATGGTTATACTGTAAACGTCAATGTAACTTCTACATATTCTTCTTATCCACATATAGTAAAAGTTATAAAAAGTATGGCGTTTTTTTATTAGATTACCAAATGTTTCACTATAAAAAACGCTATTTTACAAAAAGAAACCGATAAACATATATATTTTTTATCATAAAAAATAGTTAATTGAATTTTAATATTAAAAAGTTTAGAAAAATCTTGACAAATTAAAGGTTTTTGTGTATAATATTCTAGTATTTAAAAAATGATTTATTTATAAAAGGAGGGAATTTAGAAATATGACTGAGATATTGATAAGAGAAAATGAAAGTTTAGATGATGCGATGAAGCGTTTTAAAAAAAAGGTTCAGGATGCAGGTATACTACAGGAAATGAAAAAAAGAGAATACTATGAACCCCCATCAGTTAAACGCAAACAAAAGATGTGGGCAGCGTTGAAAAAAAAGAGAAAAAGAAGAATGAGATAAAAAAAATAAATTAATATAGAATATATAAAAATTATAAAATTATTCAATTAAAACAAAAAGGGAAAATCTCATTGCAGATAAAATTGAAAGAGAATGTTATTTATAATGAGACGATTGAAAAGAAAATTTTTTATTAAAAATAGTGTTTTTGTTGCTAAAAAACTTTTAGGTAAAATCATTATAAGAAGATATAAAGGGGAAGAACTCTCTGGAAAGATCGTGGAAGTTGAAAGTTACAGAGGAAAAGATGACGCCGGAAGCCATGCTTATAATAAAAAAACAAAAAGAAATTTTTTAATGTTTGGAAAGCCTGGTATTTCTTACATATATTTTTGCTATGGCAATTATTATCTTTTGAATATTGTTACAGAGAAAAAAGGAAATCCTGGAGCTGTTTTAATCCGAGCTATTGAACCTTTAAAAGGGATCAAAACTATGATGAAATTGCGTGGTTTAAAAAATATAAAGAAATTAACCAATGGACCTGGACGATTAACACAGGCATTATTTATTGATAAAAGTTTAAATGGAGAAGATGTCACAAAAAGCAATAAATTATTTTTTATAGATAATAAAGAAAGGTTTAAAATTAAAGTAACAACTAGAATTGGGATAAAAAAAGGTTTAGAAAAAAAATGGCGTTTTTATATTGCGGGTAATACTTTCGTTTCAAAGAATTAAAATGAGAGGAGAAAGATATGAAACTAAAAGATATTTATAAAGAAGCATTAAAGTTTGCCATAAAAATGGATCCACGCGGAGAAAGTGTTGTTAAAGAACAATTAAATGAGGAAAAGAAAAAATTTGAAAAATTATCTGAAAAAGAAAAGAAATATTATGATGTTGAAAAATTAACAAATCCATATTCGGATTCCAGGATTATTTATGATAATAATAGAGATGTTAAAAATATACTTGTCGGTATTGATATGGAAGTTCAGGAAGTTTTACTTGCCGATAGATTAAATGAAAAAGGGAAAAAAATTGATGCGATAATTGCTCATCATCCATCTGGATTGGGTCTTGCACAACTTTATGAAGTCATGGGAATACAGACAGATATTTTTTGTAAATATGGAGTTACGGTTTCTGTTGCAGAAGATTTAACACTGGCAAGAGCAAAAGAAGTAAAAGAAAAAATTTTACCTACAAATTTTTATAGAACATATGATGCCGCGAAATTGCTTAATATCCAGATTATGAATATGCATACATTTACTGATAATTGTGTTACAACTTATTTACAAAAAGAATTTGATAAAGAGAAACCAAAAAAACTTGGCGATATAATTGATTTACTTTTAAAGGAAGCAGAATATCAAGAATATGCAAAAAGAGGAATGCCGCCGATTATTTTACTCGGAGAAAAAACAAGAAAAGTAAATAAAATATTTGTTGATATGACAGGTGGGACAGAAGGCGCAAAAGAAATATATAAAAATCTGGCAAATTCAGGTATTGATACTATAGTTGGTATGCATTTTTCACCCGAACATAAAACAGCAATGCAGGAAGCCAGAGTAAATGCTGTTATTGCAGGACATATTTCATCAGACGTATTAGGGATGAATATTATGCTTGATGAAATAGAAAAAAAATTGGAAAAACTGAGTGTATATGAAGCGTCAGGATTTATTAGAGTAAATAGAAATAAAAGAAAATAAATGCGTATAATAATTGATGGAGATGCGCAACCCTACAAAGAAGAAATAGTTGAACTGGCAAGGAAATATCAGGTGGAAGTGATTATAGTAACAAGCGTTGCTCATTATAGCGATAACGAAAAATTAAAATATGCAAAAGTAATAATTGTAGATAATTTTAAACAGGCAACAGATTTAAGAATATTAAATATCGTTAAAAACGATGATGTGGTGATTACCTGTGATACAGGGCTTGCATATGTTCTTTCTGGAAGAGAAATAATAGTTTTGTCAGAGCGGGGTTATGTTTTAAATAAAGATTTTTTAGAAACAAAAATTTTTTTAGTTCATAAAAAAAAGAAAATTTTAAAAATAAAAAAAGGAAAAAGGAAAAAGATAAAAGGACAAAAAACTTTTTCCGAACAGGATAAAAAAAGGTTGTTAATAAATTTAGAAAATATAATTGCTAAAAAAGGTGGGGTTTTTTAATGATAGATAACAACAAGATTGAAGAAATTAAAAATTCTTTAGATATTGTTGATATTATATCCGAATATCTTGCCCTAAAAAAATCAGGGAAAAATTATAAAGCGTTATGTCCTTTTCACAATGAAAAAACTCCTTCTTTTATAGTAAGTCCAGAAAAGCAAATTTTTCATTGTTTTGGATGCAATGTAGGCGGCAATGTTTTTACATTTATTCAGAAACAAGAAAATCTGTCTTTTATTGAAAGTGTTAGATTTTTAGCTAAAAAAGCAGGAATAGAAATAGAATATACTTCACAGACAGAAAAAGTAAACGATAAAGAAAAAATAATAGATATAAATAAAGAAGCATTATACTTTTTTATTGAAAATTTAAAAAACAATGAAGCAGTTAATAATTATTTAAAAGAAAGGCAATTAACAGAAGAAGTTGTTAGTGTTTTTAAATTAGGTTATGCACCGAAGGGAAACAGATTATACGAATATCTTAAATCAAAAAAATATAAAGATGATATAATTATCAAATCTGGTTTATGTGTAAAAAAAGGAAATAAAATTAGTGATGTCTTTTTTAACAGGTTAATTTTTCCAATTTTTAATATTTACGATGCTCCTATTGCATTTGGAGCCAGAGTCCTTGATAATTCATTACCCAAATATATAAATACCAGAGAAACAGAAATTTATATAAAAGGGAAAACACTTTTTAATCTTAACATTGCAAAAAAATTTTGTTCTGATTTTCTTTATGTTGTTGAAGGATATATGGATACAATCGCTCTTTATAAGGCAGGGATAAAAAATGTCGTTGCAACCTCAGGGACCGCTTTTACTGAAGGACAGGCGAGATTAATAAAAAGATTTACTAAAAAAGTGATTTTGATATACGATTCTGATGATGCTGGAATTGCTGGTGCAATAAAAGGCGGAACTAATTTATTTTCCGAAGGATTAGAAGTTTTTGTTGTTCTACTTAGTAAAGTTAAAGATCCAGATGAATTCATAAAAAAATACGGAGTTGAACAATTTCAGGAAAATATAAAAAATGCGTATAATTTCATAGATTTCAGGATGAATTTTTTTAAAAGCAAAGGTGATATAAAAAACGCATATTATAAGCAGAGAGTTTTAAATGATATGGTTGAATTGATCAGAAAAACGGATAATCTTATTTTAAAAGAAGAAATAATAAAAAAAATAAAATCTGAATTAGATATTTCGGAATATATAACAAAAAATTTTATAAAAGAAAAAGATAAAAAAATTGAATTAACAGAAGAATTAAAATCAGAGATTATATCATTTAAAGGTCTTGAACTTTCGGAGAAATTTTTATTTGAAATTATTATAACTTCCTTAAATACTGTAGATGAAAATATTATTTTAAAACATTTTATTGAAAAAAGAAAACAGATGGAAATTGAATATTCTGATTTTAAAAATAAAATTTTTGCAGAGATACTTGAATATATAGAAAATTTATTTAATAAAAACGAGAAAGAAATATTAAAAAAAATAGAGTTAAAATATATTGAAAATGATGAAGTTAACACAATTTTTTCTGAGGTTTTAGCAAAAGATAACATAAATTTTAATTTTGATATGAAATATAATATTATTAATGATTGTTTTACAAAACTGGCTAAGGAAAAATTAAAAAATGAAAGTAAAAATTTACAATTAAAAATAAAAGAAGCAGAAGTTAATAATGATATTCAGAAATTAAACGAATACATTAAAAAGAAACAAGAAATTAACATGAAAATTCTAACAATAAATGGAGGAAGAAAAATTGACTAAGAATTTAAAAGAAATTCCAGAAGTTAAAGAATTGATAAAAAAAGGCAAAGAAAAAGGATTTTTAACTTATGAAGAGTTAAATGATTATCTGCCGCAGAATTTTACATCTGTTGAAGATATTGACAGTATGCTTGATATAATGGATGAAATGGATATTGAAATAAGAGAGGAAGGTAAAATTGATAAAATTTTATCAAGCAAAAAATACACGAAGATAGAAGAATTAGATTATCTTGATGAGGAAACTTATTCGTCTGATCCGGTTCAAATGTATTTACATGAAATGGGAAAAGTTCCATTGCTTGAAAAGAGAGAAGATGAAGTTAGATTAGCTAAAAAAATTGAAAATGCAGAGATAAATGTTAAAAATGCTATTTTTGATACTAAAATAGGTTTTGACGAGATAAAAAAGTTAAATGAAGATATAAAAAACGGCAGAATTAAAATAATAGATGTAATTAAAACAAAATTAGAAGGGGATTTGCCTCCTTCTGTGGAAAAAAGGTTATACGAGAGATTTGAAAAGTATATAAATTTAGCGGATAAAGTAGAAGCAGAATTAGAAAAATTTAAAAAGGAAATTAATAAAAAATTAAAACCTAAAAAAAGAAAAAAAATAGAAAAGAAAATAGAAGTTTATAAACAGAAAAAGAGAGATTATTTACATATGCTGAAAATTAATAATGACCAGATAAATCAGATTTCAAAGAAAATAATAAACATTGTAACAAGGATAAGTCAGGAAGAAAAAGAAATGCATTTAATTGAAAAGAAGTTGGGTTTAAAAAACGATGAAATGTTTTCTGTATATAAAAAAGATAGCATGTTAAATAAAGTTTTTAAAGAGAAAAGAATTAAAAATGAAGAAAATAAGAAAATAAGGGATAAAATATCAGAGATTATTAATACTATTTCAAAAGAAGAAAATTTAATAGGGATGAAGAAAGAAGATTTAAAATCCCTGGCTTATACAATAAGAAGAAATATGATGGAAGCAAGAAAAACACGAAAAGAACTTGTCGTTGCGAATTTAAGATTGGTTGTGAGTATTGCAAAAAAATATATTAATAAAGGACTTTCTTTCCTTGATCTTATTCAGGAAGGAAATATTGGTTTAATGAGGGCGGTTGAAAGATTTGAATACAAACGTGGTTATAAATTTTCAACTTATGCTACATGGTGGATAAGACAGGCAATAACAAGAGCAATTGCGGATCAGGCAAGGACAATTAGAATACCTGTTCATATGATAGAAACAATAAATAAATTGCATAAAGTGGCAAGAGCGTTTGTTCAGCAATATGGCAGAGAACCTAAACCAGAAGAAATAGCCAAAAAGATGGGGCTATCCGTGGATAAAGTGCGGGCAATATTAAAAATATCTCAGCATCCTATTTCACTTGAAACGCCAATTGGCGAAGAAAAAGATTCTCATTTAGGAGATTTTATTGAGGATAAAGATGCCATATCGCCCGCTACAGCAGCCGTTAATGTATTATTAAAAGAACAAATTGAAAAAGTTTTACATACTTTAAAAGATAGGGAAGCAGAAGTGTTAAGGTTAAGATTTGGAATTGGTGATGGTGTTCCACATACTTTAGAAGAGGTTGGAAAAATTTTTAAAGTAACAAGGGAAAGGGTAAGACAGATAGAGGCAAAAGCATTAAGAAAACTTCGTCATCCTGCAAGGGCAAGGAACTTGCAAGGATTTTTAGATTAAAATTAAGGTTTTAAATTGACTATTGAGAAAAAATTAAAAATAGTTGTTGTTAAAACAGATGGTATTGGAGATGCTATTTTAGCATCTCCTTTTTTTTATGAATTAAGAAAAAATTTTGGTAACGCATATATAACAGGCATTTTAAGTTCTTCCGGTAAAGAAGTTCTTGATGGATTAAAAATATTTGATGAAATAATTGTATTTAATCCAGCATGGTTAAAATATAAAAAAGTATCTTTTTTAAAACGTATTTTTTCTGCTTTTTCTCTTTTGTTTTTAATTAATAAAATAAAACCAGATTTACTTATCTCTTTGCGGTGGCAGGATAGAATAACATCCTTTATTTTTTCATTATCCAGTGCGAAGAAAAAAATAGGATACGATGTTAAAGGTATGGGTTTTGGCATTCATTTAAAAGCAGTTTGTAATAAAAATTTACATACAGTAGAAAATAATATGAATCTGTTAAAATTAATTTTTCCTGAAAAAAAATTTAAAATAAAATTAGGATTTTCAATTACAAAGCAAACTCTTGAAAGAGTAAAAAAATTTTTAAAAGATAAAAAAATAAACAAATATATAGTTATTCATCCTGTTTCAGGACATATTTCAAAGGATTGGGGAATTTTTAATTATCTTAAATTATCTAAAAAATTGTCTAAAAAACATAAAGTAATTATAATTGGATCAAAAAATGATAAAAATATAGAAAAAATAAGTGGCAGTAATATTATTAATACAGCAGGTATTTTTAATATTAAAGAAACAGGGGCGCTGATAAAAAATTCAGAAATGGTAATAGGTGGTGATTCGGCAGCAGTTCATATCGCTTCTGTTTTTAAGAAAAAAACACTTACAATATTTTCAGGAGCAGCGCTTTATGAAAACTGGGCGGCGTATAATAAAAATAATTTTATATTAGTAAAAAATGTTAAATGTCGGGGCTGCGAATTAATTCAATGTAATAAAAATCATGAATGTATGGATTTTGGGGTGGAATATGTATATAAATTAGTTAATAGAATTTTATATGACAAACAAAAGCGAAGGGTGATTAAAATAAAATGAAAATAAAAAGTTTAATTTCATATCAAAAAAAAATATATAATGGCAAATTTAAAATATATAAACCAGTATATATGGATAAAAATTTTAAAGAATATTTTATAAATCAAATAAACAAGGCAAAATATTATAAAATTTTAGGTTTAAGTTTTAAAACAATTAAAAATTATGAAATGATAAAAAAACTTAAATTAAAATCTGGGATGAAAGTTTTAGACGCCGGTTGCGGCTCTGGAATTTTATTAAATCAATTATATGAGTTGTTTAAGATAAAAGGATTCGGGGTTGACATATCAGATGTTGCTATAAATTCTGGTAATAAAATGAGCAATAAAAATATAATTCTGAAAAAAGGTAAACTGGAAAAATTGCCATTTAAAAATAATTTTTTTGATGTTGTTATTTCGTTTGATGTTTTAGAGCATATAAAGGATAAAGAAAAAGTTTTAAAAGAATTAATAAGAGTTTTAAAACCAGGTGGAAAAATTTTACTGTATGCAATCTCTAAAAGAGATTTTTTGACATGGCATTTTATTTTGAGATTTTTGACGTTTAATAAATTAGGAGTGGATAACGAGGGTGGACATTTTAGAGAATATTTTGTTGAACCATATGAGGTAAAGAATTTTTTAAAGAATAATAATTTTAAAAATGTAAAATTAAAATTTTTTCATTCATTTTTTACATTGATTATAGATGAATTTTTATTTAAAATACAAAAAAATAATAAAAACACTAAAACGAATAAAACAGTAGTTGATATTAAATTTAAAATTGGATTAATATACTTTTGTATGAGGATTTTATTAAGTGTTTTTGAGATTTTTGAATTGCCATGGAAAATTTTTGGTTTAAGTAATGGTTTTTTTATACTATCTGATAAAAATTAAGGAAAGGTGAAAATGGAAGATAAAGAATTAAAAGATAAATGGGAAAAAACTCAACTTTACTGGGATGATACAGATTTTTTAAATAAAAAAGCAAATTCACTTATGAAAAAAAGATGGGAGAAACTAAATCAACGGATTTTTAAAATAATAGCAGAAGAAGTTTTAAATAAAAAAGAGTATATTTATTTCTTAGACGTTGGTGCTGGTCGTGGGGATTTTTATAAATATATAAAAGATTTAATAAAAAAATATGTTGGTATTGAACCTTCATTTAAAATGTTAGAATATGAGATAAAGGAAGAAGATTTTGAATTAAGAAGAGGAACCGGTGAAGAATTTTCAGATAAAAATTTATACGATATCTGCCTTATCAAAGAAGTCCTTGATCATTGTTATTCCCCGGAAAAAGTAATTAAAAATGTATATGATGCTTTAAAAGAAAATGGTTTGATAATTATAACTTTGACCAATAAGGACGCTTATTATAAATTATTATTTAAAAAAATTGCAAAAAAAATAGAAGAAAAAAATGTTGATCATCTTTATAATTTTAATTCAAAAGAAGTTGAAGATATACTTTCAAAAAAAAATTTTAAGATTGAAAAAATAATTTCAACAAATTATTTGCGTCTGCCTTATTTTTTAGAAGATTTTATAGGGAAATTGCCAGAAAATTTTGTTTTTTTTATTTTAGAATTTATAGATAAGATCGGAAGATTTTTTTTAAATGGAAAAGGCGGTAGTTTTATTATTCTTGGTAGAAAAACGGATGAAAAAAATGAAGATAGGTATTGATGCAAGAATAATTTTTAAAAGAGGTGTGGGAAGATACATTTCAAATTTAGTTTTTAATTTACTTAAGATTGATAAAGAAAATCAGTATTATTTATATCTCGATAAAAATTCTCAACTTAAAGAATATATTGATTCTAAAAATTGTATTTTAAAAAGGTTAAATATTTCAAATGCTTTTTTATTTCAACAATATTATCTCCCGCTTGCCGTAAAAAAGGATGGTATAGATATTCTGCATGGTACTGATAATACAATACCATATATTTCTCCTTTTTTTAAAAAGAAATCAATAGTTACCATACATGATACAATGTTTATAAGACCAATAAAAAGAGCAATACTTAGACCAACTTTAAAGCAGAAATTTATTGATGTATATAATAAAATAAGTATTCCTGCATCAGCAAAAAAAGCAGACCATATAATTACTGTTTCTGATTATTCTAAAAAGGATATAATTAAATATTTAAAAATTGATGAAAATAAGATAACAACTATAAAAGAATCTGTGAACGAAAAGTATAAAATTATAAAAGATGAAAAAATGATAAAAAGGATAAAGGAAAAGTATAAAATAACAAAGCCGTATATTCTGGCAAGTGCTGCTTCTGACCTGAGAAAAAATAGCGAACGGCTATTGGAATCTTTTAATATTTTTAATAATACAGTGGAAAATAAATATCAACTTGTAATAACATCAATAGGCGAGAAAGAATTAAAAACAACAAACATTTTAGAAAAAATACAACAGTTAAATTTAGAAAAATATGTAATTTTAACAGGTTATGTATCTGATGATGATCTGGTATTTTTATATAATGGCGCTTTTATTTTTTTATTCCCTTCAATATGGGAAGGATTTGGTTTACAGGTATTAGAAGCTTTTTCTTGCGGAGTTCCTGTTATTACATCAGATGGAACATCTTTAAGTGAAATTGCAGAAAACGCAGCTTATTTAGTAAATCCATTTTCTGTTGATGATATAGTTCACGCGCTTTTAGAACTTGAAAAGAACGATGTAAAGAGAGAAAATTTAATAGAAAAAGGATTAAATAGAATAAAAGAATTTTCCTGGTTAAAAGCTGCTCAGGGAACCCTTGAATTATATAAAAAGGTCGTGGGGAATGGATAATAAAAAATATAAATTACTATTTAATTTTATAATTTTAAGTGGTATTTTTTTGCGGATTTTTAAATTGACTTCGCAGAGCGTATGGATAGATGAATATATCACTGCTGATTTTTCAAGTGGAGAAAATTTAATTTATGTTTTTTTTAATTCGCTTGCCAATAATCCACATCCGCCTTTATTCTTTATTTTCGAATATTTTTTTATAAAATTATTTGGTATATCTGAATTTTCGATCAGAATATTTCCTTCTTTGATTGGTGTTGTTTCTATTTTTGTTTTTTATAAATTTATGAGAAGTTTTTTTTCGGAAAAAATAAGTTTAATTGCATTATTTTTATTTTGTTTCAATCCATATCTTATATATTATTCACAGGAAGCAAGAATGTATTCATTTTTTATGCTTGTTTCCCTGATAATTGTTTATTATTTTTTATTATCAATAAAATATAATTCGTTTTTATTTTTGCCATTTACAATATGGAGTATCATTGGTCTTTATATTCATAATTATACTATATTATTATTGATAATTTTAAATTTGTTAATCTTTGTCAAATATAAAGAAGAAATACGAATAAATCTATGGATAAGATCAAATATTATTATTTTTTTATTTTGGCTGCCATTAATTTTATTTTTTATAAAAGGCATTGGCGGTGAAGGATATTCGTACAAGGTTAATATTTTTATTGCACCATTGTTTACAATAAAAAACCATATTTTGGGATTTACAATTGATTTTAATTTAATCACAATAATAAGTTTTATAATAGTTATATTGTTAATATTAAATACGATATTTACAAACAGAGATAAAACAAAAAAGATTATTGATATTTTAACAGAAATTTTAATACTATTTATCTGCATTCCTTGGATTTTTTCAATGATAGCAAAACCAGTATATTCTGATAGAACTTTAATTGTGATTGCGCCTTTATTTTTAATTTTAATATCTGCGGGTGCGTCTTATCTTTCTAAAAATGGGTTAATTATTTTTATCGCTTTGATTTCCCTGGTATATATAATTTCTTTAAATAATTATTATTTTAAAAAAGATTATCAAAAAATTAAATATGAAGAACAATTTAAAAAGGTAAGCGAAGAATATAAAGAAGGCGATCTTTTGCTTCATGCCTATGTTAATTCTTATGCGGCGTTTGAGTTTTATAATAAATTAAAGTATAATAAAGGATATGAAAATAAATTATCAGGAGAAATACCAGAATTTAAAGGAGATAAAATACAATTATTTATAAGAGATCTATGGCGTAAGTTTAAAGATATTTTAAAAAAGTATTTTAAAATAGATATTTATAGCGGATATGATAAAAATATTTTGCCTGACTCTGAATTAAACGAAAAAATAAAAAACATAAAAAGAATCTGGATAATTGCAGATAATGAGATCGGCAGAAAACGCAACTGGTTGCCACTGGGCAATATCTGGTATTCAAAACAAAAATTCGGACAAGATTTTATTTTAGAAAATTTCGGATGGCTGAAAAATTTTTTATTAATTAATAAGATTAATTATTATGGTTCTGATATTTATCTGCTGGAGAAGAAATGATTATTTGTCATTTGATTTTTTTATTCTCTTATTTTTTTTATTATTATATTTTTTTTAAAAATACAGGGCAGATATTGTATCCTGTTTATTTATTCCCTTTGATAATATATACAATTATACTTTTGCTTTCTTTTTATTTTAAAATAATATTTAAAGTAAATTTAAAGAAAATTTTTAATGATTTTTCTAAATTTTTATTTATTTTTATTTTGCTTTTTTTAACTCCTTTTTTTCTAAAAGTAAATATCCCTCAGCCTCATAATTTTGTTTTGAGAAAATTAGAGATTTTTGCTGGAGTCACATATATAATTTGTTTAACTGCTATAATAATATATGCTTTAAATGCGTTAAAAGAAAAAATAAAAGATAAATATAATGATAAAAAATTTTTATTTAAAAATATTTTTGTTATTTTTTTTATATTTTATTTTTTTATTTCTTTATGGCTTAACTATGTAAATCAGCCAACAGGAGATGAACCAATTTATTTGTTAGTTTCCCATAGTATAGTTTTTGACCGAGATATAGATTTAAAAAATAATTACGAAAACAAAGATTATAAAAGATTTTATCTAAACAGGGAACTCAAATCACAGGAAATAGAAATTTATGGGAAATTATTTTCTTATCACCCGTTTTTTTATTCCTTACTTATATCGCCTTTTTATTTTGCTGGTGGAAGATTGGGCGTTACAATTTTTTCCAATTTCCTTTCAGCACTTTTTATTGGCTTTTTATTTTTATTATTATTTGAAATTTCTGATAATAAAAAAATGGTTTTTTTAATGACTATTTTTTCTGGATTTTCAATGCCATTTATTATGTACATAAATCAGATATGTACAGAAGTTTTAAATGGGTTATTAATTCTTATGTCTTTTTACCTTATATTATATAATAAAAATAAATTATTATTTATAGTTTTATGTGTTGCGTTGATGCCATGGACACATTTTAGGAATTTTATTATCTGGATTTTTATCATTTTAATTTTTATTATAGAAAACAGAAATGAAACTTTAAAGATATTGAAATTCGTTTTTGTTCAAATAATATCCATTTTTTCACTTTTTATTTTTAATTATATGCACTATAAAGTACTTATTCCGCGTCAGACAAAGGAGGAGATTGCATTTTTTGATGCATTTAAATTAAGATTAGATGGAATGCTTGGCTTATTTTTAGATCAGGAATTCGGGTTGTTTTTTTATACTCCGCTTTTTATTTTTATCTTTGCCGGGTTTTATTTTTTATATAAAGAAAACAGGAAAATATTTTATTATATGAGTATGTTATTTTTGCCATATTATTTATTTATTAGTTCCTGGACATTGTGGAATGGTGGTGGAGGGGCATCCAATAGATTTTTAATTCCTGTTTTTTTTATTTTTGTTATTCTTATCTTTTCTGTATTTAATAATTTAAAAGATAAAATTTTAAAAAATATTTTTTATACAGGTTTAATATTAAATTTTTTATTTTCGTTTATTATAATATCAATACCCTGGTTTAGATGGAATAAAGGATTTGGAGAAAACTGGATATTAAAAATAATCTCGGATATAATTAAAATAAATATTTCAGATTTATTCCCTTCATTGTGGTATCAACCACAAAACAACATAATTCAGATTATTATCTGGATACTTTTAATATCTTTTATAAATATTTTTATAATAATCAGGAATAGCAGGTATGAATAAAAAATTTTTTAAAAATAAAAATATTATTACTTTTTTATTTTTGTTTTGTTTGATATTATTTTTTTTTAATGAAGTTATTTTTTTTAAGAAATGTTTTATCGGTGGGGATTCAGTTGTATTTAGTTATCCAAATAGATTTTTTATGTCGCAGTGTATTAAAAATGGAGAATTTCCATTATGGAATGCCTATATTGGTTTTGGATTTCCGGTTTTTGCATCTGGACAGGCAGGAATTCTTTATCCTTTTAACCTGTTGTTTACAATATTTCCGTTTTATCATCAGGTTAATTATAATATTATATTGCATTTCTTTTTGAGCGGAATATTCATAATTTTATTTTTATCCTTATTTATAAAAGACAGGATGATTCAGTTGCTTGGTGCAGTTATGTGGGTGTTTTCCGGATTATTTATTTTTCGTATGGATCACATTGAAGTGATATTTGCAATAACATATATACCATTATTCTTTTTTTTAATAGAAAAATATTTAATTAAAAAAAATAAAATATATATTGTAATATTGGCACCAATTATATCTTTGGTAATATTTATTAATCATCAACAGGTATTACTTTATACATTAATTGCTTTGGTTATTTATTACATTGTCAGGGCCATACATTTAAAACAAGAAATCTTCAATTATAAAATATTGGTATTTGTTATTCTTGGCTTTTTAATGGGATTCGTGCAGATTTTACCAACCCTTGATTTAACGTCAATTTCAGTAAGGAGTGGTGGTCTGGAAGCAAAAACCATTTATGGTTCGGATAGAATAAGTTTATTCAATTTATTAAATATAATTTATCCATATTTATTTGGTTCTACACACAATAACACATTCATTGGTTATAAAAATTTGGGTGTATGGTCAATGTCGTATATGGCAATTTACACGGGAATTATTTCATTTTTAATGCTTATTTTAAGTTATAAATTAATTGTAAAGCATAAAATAATTATTCTTTTTTGGGTTATGATTTTATTTTCACTTTTATTTTCTTTTGGACAAAATTTTTTTATCAATCAGATTATTTTGAATCTTCCGGGTTTTAATTATTTTAGAAACCCGATAAAAATGCTTCAAATTTATGCCTTTTTTTCCGTGGTCTTAACGGCTTATGTGATTCATAATATAGAAAAAAAAGATATTCCTTTAAAAGTTTTTAAAATATTTTTTATTTTTATTGTACTGGTTATACTGGCTGTTTTTACAATAAAAATGATGCAGAATGCAATTTTTGCCTTATTTTCGGATAAAATTGAGAATATAATAAAAACAAAAGTTCTGGATACCATTTATCATCATTATGGCTATGAATATTATTATGATAAATTTATTAGAACAATATCATTTATCCTCAATCATATATTACAGCAGAGTTTCTTTCTCGGAATATTTGTTTTTTTAATAATAATTTTTGGAAAGGGAAAATTGGATAAACAAAAATTTGTTTTTTTTATTTTAATTTTTACTATTTTAGAATTGTTTATAAATGGTAAAAGTTATAATGGGACAATTGATAAAGAATTTATAATTTTAAAACCGGAGATAGTTGATTTTTTAGAAAAAAAGGACAGAGGTTTCTACAGAGTCCTTTCCTGGAGATTTTATGAAAATCAAAGAGAAGTATTTAAAAGTGGGAGAGCAAGTGGAACATATGACGAATTTATGCAGTCAAAGGAAATCCTGCAACCAAACACCAATACAATTTATGGAATTTTTAGTTATTGGGGATACGACCCTCTTTACTGTAAAAAATATAGTTATTTTTTTTCGGATATTGATAGGGGAACTGTTATAGGCGGAGATAATTCAATTAATGATTTAAAGAAAGGTTTTAATACTTTGATCCTTTCCGGTGTTAAATATATTTTTAGTCCTTTTGTTTTAAAAATGGATGAATTAAAAGAAATTGGTAGAATAAAAAATATTTATATTTATGAAAATCTAAAAGTAAATGAACTGGTAGAATTTTTTACAGACGTTATCTATGTATCAGAAGATAAAGAAACTTTGGATTTAATAAAAGGAAATAAAATAGATTTTCAAAACAAGGTTATAATAAATGATGATAAATATATAAATTACAGCAATGGGGAGATCAAATCAGAAATAAAAATATTAAAATGGGGAAACGGGAAAATTGAATTTGACATAAATACCGATAAAGACGGAATCGTCGTTATATCCAGTTATTTTGACAGTGAAAAACAAAATAAAGATTATCTTGCTTATGTGGATGGAAAAAGAGTTAATATATTAAGTGCAAATTATATTTTTATGGGATTAAAGATAAATAAAGGATTTCATAAAGTTAGAATAATATATTCTCCTTATTTTTTTAAAGTGGGAATTCTTATTTCCCTGATTTCCTTTGTTTTTTATGTTTTGTTTTCTTTTGTAATGTTACGGTTTAAAATATGAGGAATTTTTTTGTATTAATGTTAATAAAACAATAAAAAATATTATCATATAAAAATAACTATAAAAGAAAGCATCAGGTAAAAACGGCAGCAGGACTACTAATAATAAAGAATGATTTATGGATAATGTCTTTAATGGATATAATTTGAAAAAAGCAATGAAATAATAAATAGCGAATAGTAATAAAATAATAATTCCTATTATACCAAATTCAGCTAAAATATTAAGAAACCCGTTATGAGCATTAAGCGCTTGATTTTTTATATTAAAATTTTCTAATTCCATAAGTTTTTCTGGTGAAGAATAGATTAATAATTTATTAAAACAACCTGGGCCTACACCTAATACGGGATATTTTACAAACATATTTAAAAAAGATTTCCATAATAAAATCCTGGAGCTGGTTTTGGTTTTTAATTCAGCATTTAATTTAATCATTCTTTCAGTTGATGGAGTATAAATGAAAAAGGTTAGAATAAAAATTATTAAAACGAGAATGATTGTTTTAAAATAATTTTTATTGAATAATAGTAATAAAACAGAAATTAAAAATGAAAAAAAAGCATTGCGTGAATTTCCAAACGATAACCCTGTCAGTATAAAAGTTATGCCCGAAAAGAAAAATAATTTTGATAATTTTTTTTCAAAATATAATTTTAATCCTGTTATTACAGATATTCCCATAAAACATGAGAATATATTGGAATGTGTTAAAATTGCCGCCGGTCTTATTTTATTGTTGATATAAACTGCCTGACCATCCCTGAAGGTATTAGATAAAAATTCAGCAATATCAGAATTATAAACTTCTAAAATTGCAATTAAAGATAAAAATATGGATAAATAAAATATAATAAAATAAAAATAATCTTTAAGTTTTGGATTTATGAATATTAAATATACAAATAAAAAAGAAGTTAAAATAAATAAAAAATACCGGATGTAATTTTTTATTGCATAGATTTTATCTGCTGGAGAAAAAATAGCAGAAAATAAACCGGACAGTAAAAAAATAACAGTAAAAATAATGAAAATTTTATAATTATTATAAAAAATTTTTAAATTTTCATTTTGAATAAAAAATAAACTGAAAATAATAAAAAAAAGCATGGCAAGTTCAGATGATGAAAAATTCTGACTAAAATTTCCTATTTTAAATGAAAGCAGGTTTGTTTCTGCAGAAAGTAATAGAAAAAAAACAACTATGATTGCTATTATAATATTTTTTTTCATGATGATAATTATAAGAATTAAAATTTAAAAGTCAATAAAATTCTTTTTACTGTTCTTCTTATTTTTGTTATACTTGTTTTATAAATAAATAGAGGAAAATTTAAAAAGATGAATAAAAAAACTGAAAATTCTTTATTGTTACTTTTTGTTTGTTTATTATTGATATTTTTTATTGTTATGCCTATAAAATTATCAGAGAACAACATTTTTTTAGGTGGAGATGCGGTTGGCAGTGCGGGAACAATTGAGCAAGTATTTTTAAAAATAAGAAAAGGGCAGGATAGTTTACTAAATGTCTTTTTATATAAAGGTATAACATTAAATGAAATAAACTGGCCAGATGGTTTTTATATTGTTCCCAATATAGCAACGGGCATAAATGTTGTTTTAAGATTTTTTTTTCCGGATGAAATATCCGCTTATACTGCTGTGCTGATTTTATTTGAAATGCTTAATATTCTTTCAATGTTTTTTATTTTAAAAAAAGTTTTAAATATTAATTTTTTTCTATCTGTATTTTTTTCAATACTTACAATCTTTTTCCCGTATTTTTATTACAAATTACATCATCAAAGCATGGTTGCCTTCTGGCAGGAACTTTTTTTGATTTATTTTGTTTTGTGCTTTATTGAAAAACCAGGAATTAAATATTTTTTTTATATAATAATTTTTATTTTTATAAATATTTTTTTTAATATACAAACATGCTATTTTTTATTTTTGTCATTCTTTCCAGCGTTAATATTGGCATTAATATTTAAAATGAAAAATTTACAACAAAATAAAAAAGAGTATTTTAAAAAATTTTTTATTTATTCAATTATTATTTTAATTTGTGGTATATTTATTTTTTATCTGTCGCCTTATTCCGAACAAAATTTTTTATTTGAAAAACAAAATATAAAGAAAATTTTGCCCGAAAGAGATAAAACTGAAATAAAAGTATGGCAAGTACCAATATGTTTTCTTTTTTTGCCAACGGATAATAATATTTTATTTGGAGATATAACAGGAAAAAGATTCACTTCAAAATGGGGGTATCATGAAAAAGCAATTTATCTTGGTATTTCTTTTTTGATAAATTTTTTTATTTTATTTATAATTTTATTTAAAAAGATGAAGGTTGAAACTATAAAAGAACAAATTTTAAAATACAATTTCCAAAATTTATTTTTGATAACCGGATTTTTTATTTTTTTATTTTCAGTATTCTGGGCATTGGCACCTGCCCTGCATTTTCAAAATTTTCTTTATCTTTTAAATAAGTCAGCAAGGGTATATGGTCGTTCAATCGCACTTGGAATTATTTTCTGGGTTATAATATTTGCTTTTTTACTTAATTATTTATTAAAATATAAATTGATTAAATATAATTTAGCAATATTGTTAATAATATTTATTTTATTAGATATATTCCCCAAGAGTTTTAAATTTTTAACATTGAGATTAGAAAAATGTCCTGAAGAATATAGTTTTTTATCAAAGGTGGCTAAAGAGAGAGAAAAAAATTGTTGATTATTTTGGCAGGTATGGTGATTATGCTGAATATGGGCACATTTTATATAAAAAATGTCATAATCTAATAGATTTTAATACATATTTAATAGATAATAAGTGGAATAAAGAACTTTATGATGTTTTAATAAAATATGATATAAAATATATTTTATT